>NZ_JACJPK010000052.1:0-3178 GCF_014696035.1 Trichocoleus sp. FACHB-262
TTTTCGGACTTACTGCTTAATAGAGTCTAGAGTCGGTCAATTGTTTGTGCCTCAATAGTTCTTGCGACAGAACCAGTCCTTTCACATCTGATACTGCAAAGCGCAGTTTCTCCAGTTGGCTGATCGTTTTTAGCGTTGAGGCTTGCTTCGTTGAGGTGCGCGTGGCGGTCGTACAACCAGCAACAGCTAATAAGCTAGTGCAGAGGAAATGACGACGTTTCATAGTTTTGGCCGCTGCAATACACCATAAAAGTGCCCAAACTTTGCGTTTGATTAGCAACGGTACCTTAAAGTGTCGGAGCTGCAACTGGAGGGGATGATCCGCTCAGCAAGAGGAGCATTGTGCGATTACAGGTCAACTCATTCGACCACAGGAAGCAATGAGGCTAAGGCTAACCATCACTGGCGATCTGGTTTCTCTTAGGGATTAAGTGATACAGAGAGTGAAAGAAATGCTCCGATGCTACTGGCGATCGCGAGTCAGGCTACCTTATTTTAGCTTGAAACTAGTGCCGTGAAACGTGGAACTCGAATTCTTCCGGAACAACCGCTCTACTGAGTATCACAACTGCATCAGGTCTCTAGTTATCCGGATGCAGTTGTGGGAATTCTATAAACAAGCGAGAGATGAATGTAAGATTTCCCTTTTTATAATGAAGCTCCGACAGTCCCCAAGAAATCAGGCCTTTCCACTACAGATCGTTCTTGTGGTGCCCTTCGTACTTCAGATTTTTGGAGCTGTGGGTCTCGTTGGTTATTTGTCCTTCAAGAACGGCCAGAAAGCAGTCAATGACTTGGCCGAACAGCTAATTGATCGTTCCAGCGATGTGGTCAACGAACGCCTAACGTCTTATCTCGCTATTCCTCAAATGCTGAACCGGATGAATGCCGATGCCATCCGTAGAGGCACTCTGGATGTGCGCGATCGCGAGGCTGTGGCAAAGCACTTTTGGGATCAGATGCAGGTATACAACCTGACTTATACCGGGATTGGACTGACAAGCGGACAGGGATTTGGAGTCGCTCACTATGATAAAAACATCACGCGTGAGGAATGGACAGCTCAACTGCCCAAAAATCTTTACAACTACGCCACGGATAGTCAAGGGAATCAGACGAAGCTGAACGCCCGTTGGGATTACGATAGTCTCAAGCAACCCTGGTACACTGAGCCGATTGCGGCAGGGAAGCCTATTTGGGGAAAAATCTACACAGCAAATCTTTCTGACAGTCCATACATCACAGCTGCTGCCACTCGGCCAATTTACGATTCGCAAAATCGTTTACTCGGCATGATTGGCACCGAAATCCATTTACTGAAACTGAGTGATTTTTTACGTGGCTTAGATATCAGCAAATCTGGACAAGTTTTTCTGGTCGAGCGGGATGGTGCTCTAATCGCGAACTCTGGGATAGAAAAGCCCTTTACTTTAGTCAAGGACCAGGTGCAGCGATTGCAAGCAATTGAGAGCCCCAATGCCGTTGTTCAAACCATTGCTAAACACCTTCAGACTTCTAATAAATTTCAAACCATCGCTCAAGACGCAGACTTTAAGCTGGAGGTACAAGGAGAACAGCATTTTGTTAATGTGATGCCCTGGCGTGATGAATATGGCTTGGACTGGCTATTGGTGGTGAGTGTGCCTGAGAGTGCATTTATGGCGCAAATTAATGCGAACACACGCACCACGATCGCGCTTTGTTTTGGTGCATTAGCGGTTGCCTCTATCCTGGGCTTTTTCACCTCTCGTTGGCTGGTTCATTCAATTCTGCGTCTGAATCAAGCCAGTGAAGCGATGGCCTCGGGCAATCTAGAGCAAGCGGTAGAACCCAGCAATATTCAAGAACTTAATACGCTGTCTCACTCCTTCAACCACATGGCAGGACGGCTGAGGGAGCTGTTCACAGCTTTAGAGCACAGCAAGGAAGTCTTAGAGGAGCGAGTCGAGGAACGCACGGCTGAACTCAAACATACTTTGGCAGAATTGCAGCGGTCCCAGGCTCAAGTGGTGCAGAGTGAAAAAATGTCGAGTCTAGGGCAACTCGTGGCTGGAGTCGCTCATGAAATCAATAACCCAGTCAACTTCATTCACGGCAACCTGACTCATGTACAGGATTACACTGAAGACTTGCTAGAGTTCATCCAACTGTATCAGCAGTGCTATCCTCATCCTACTCCTGAGATTCAAACAGCAGCGGAAGAGATGGACCTGGAGTTTTTGCAAGAAGACCTGCCCAAGATACTGGCTTCGATGCAGCTAGGAACCGAGCGCATTCGGCAGATTATTCTGTCCTTACGCAACTTCTCACGTATGGATGAAGCGGAATTTAAGGCTGTGGATATTCATGAAGGCATCGACAGCACGCTGCTGATTCTGCAACATCGTCTCAAAGCCAGATCCGAGCGGCCAGAAATCGAGATTATTAAAGACTACGCGACGTTACCCCTAATTGAATGCTACGCTGGGCAGCTCAACCAAGTGTTTATGAACATCTTAGTTAATTCTATTGATGCGATCGAAGAGAACAACGCCAAGCACACGTATCAAGAGCTGAAAGACCATCCCAGTCGCATCACCATCCGCACATCAATGGCTGATGCAGCTTGGATACAAGTGGCGATCGCGGACAATGGGATTGGCATTCCTCAAGCAGTGCAACGGCGCATCTTTGACCCCTTCTTCACAACAAAAGCGCTGGGCAAAGGTACTGGGATGGGGATGTCTATCAGCTACCAGATCATCACAGGGAAACATAACGGCAAACTGGAATGTTTTTCAACTCCTGGAGAAGGAACTGAGTTCAGGATTCGGATTCCTTTGCAGCAACCAGTCCCTTCAGCAATTTAGAAGTAAGGGTTACGTTAATTCCTTAGTGTCGGTCGCATCGTTACACCTTGAGCCAGTTCGGGGTGAGGTAGACTGTCTGGCCTCTGGTCACAATCCTACGGTGACTGCGTCCACAATTTAGGATGATTCAAAAATGGCAAATAAACGTTGTAGCTCAACCCCGTAAGCGCCTCTTTAAGCGATCGCTAGCAATCTCAAATAGGCAACAATTCAGCGATATAGCGATATATTAAACATCAAAAGAATAACCTTACTGAACGAACTACGGCGGTTTTCAGCTCTCCGCACTTTTCTGTAATTTTTCATGCCATCCTTATCTGAGCATCTAG
>NZ_JACJPK010000053.1:0-4069 GCF_014696035.1 Trichocoleus sp. FACHB-262
TGAGCCATCTACCAATCAAGCCTCTCCGGCGTCAAATCAGACGGATGCAGAATTGATTGTGGCCTTGAGCAAGGGCCAGACTGCGGCGCTCGGGGTTCTCTACGATCGCCACGCTGGGTTAGTCTACGGCCTCGCCTTGAGTGCTCTGGGCAATGCTCAAGAAGCAGAAGACTTGACCCAAGATATCTTTCTGACCCTCGCCAAAGGAACTGTGTACGACCCGAATCGAGGATCTCTCCGCACCTTTCTCGCCATCTTGACGCGATCGCGAGCCCGAGACCGATTGCGATCGCGTCACAGTACTCGTCAGACGCTACAGCGATGGAAGTTGGGTGGACAAGCTGAGACCGTCTCGAATGCTCCGTTTGAGCACGTCTTTCAACATGAGCAATCCCAAGAAGTCAGTACCGCCCTGGCTCAATTATCAGACAGTGAGCAGCAAATTCTAAGAATGGCTTATTACGATGGTCTTAGTCAGGCAGAAATTGCCAAACAACTGGAAATCCCCCTGGGGACGGTGAAAGCTAGAGCCAGAAGAGGTCTGCTCAAACTGCGCCAAACCCTCACAAGTTTTACGAGATAGTACAGTGATGGCTATGTCAATGCCTTCGGAAGAGTTACAGCTACTCATTGCAGGTTATGTTCTGGGTGACCTCAACCCAGAGGAGGCAGCAGAATTTGAGCGCCTATTGCGGCAAGACCCCGCGATCGCCCAAGAAGTGGCCCAAATGCAAAATGCTTTAGAGGCGTCCTACGCTCCACCGGAGGTAACGCCTCCAGGTCATTTGCGCTCAGTGATTCTAGAAAAGGCTCAGGTTGCGGGTGCTGAAATGGGTGGACAACCTACTTCTAGACCTCGCAGAATACTGTCGTGGCGCAATGGTTTGGAGGTTGCGGCAGCAGTCCTGATTGTTGCCTTAGGAATCAATAACTACCGTTTATCGCAAGCGTTACAAACGAGCCAAGCGGAAATGCAACGTTATGCAGCACTGACTTATGTTCTAGATGCTACGAAGAGCGATAGTCAGGCTGCCGCGACGGTAGTCGTTAATCCCAATACTCTAGAAGCAACCATCACAGTCCAGAACTTACCCCCACTACCACCCGGTAAAGTCTATGCCTTGTGGACTGTTTTAACGCCAAACGCCCCCTTCACGACAGATCAGAAGCAGGCAATCTTGACAGAAACTTTCCAAGTTGATGAACGCGGCAACCTAGCTCAAACGAGCTCAGTTTCCAAAGTCTACCGGTCCAAAGAACTAGTGACGAAGATCGCAGTCACCGTTGAGGATGGCAATGCTCCTCAGAAACATACTGGAGCACCCATCATGATCACAGGTTTGTGAGTGTGAAACATCCTTTCAGTTTTTACGACATAGCCAGATTCTCGACCTAAGCGATTTGAAGATTTGCTTGGAACCTCTAGCAGCGATGTGGGATTCACGGGGGAATTCCTGACTCTGCATTAGCTGCTTCACAAATTTTTTATGCATGCTATTTGAGAAAAAGTCCCTGGCAGCATGGCTCTAGCGTCGTTTGAGCCAAATGTCTGGTTTATCTGCCAACCAATTTCTATGAAGTTTGGATGAAGCGTACGTAGAAACATCATCCGTTTATCTGCGGCCAACGTACTACCACCGCATCGATGCTTGCTGCTATTTCAGAACGGGTATTTCACTGCTCGGCAAAGCGACTGAATAACAATTTGTAGAACCCATATCATCCACCAGAAAGGATCTTCTAATGAAACTTCAGACAATCAGCACTTTGGTCGTAGCCTTAGCAACCGCTAACGCTGTAAATTTATCCATCTCTGCCACTCCTGCGGCTGCTTTTCAACTAACAGGTTTGACCGCGAACAACCAGCTACTGCTGTTTGACTCGGCGACTCCTCGTGCCACGAAAAATGTGCAAGTGACAGGAGTTGAAGGGACGTTGTTGGGGATCGATCGCCGCCCCCTCAACAATCTGATTTACGGTCTGACGAACACCAATAATATCTACACGATCAACCCACTCACGGGTGCGGCAACGTTTGTCAGTACGCTGTCAACTGCTTTCACAGGTAGCTTTACATCTGGGGTGGATTTCAACCCGGTTCCCGATCGGCTGCGAGTTGTTGGCGCCAACGGTCAGAACTTGCGCATTAACGTAGACACAGGGGCTGTGATTGTTGATGGAGCAATCAATCCTGGTGATCCTGACATCACGGCTGTTGCCTATACCAACGCAGACAATGATCCAGCAACCGGAACCACACTCTATGACATTGATGCAACGCTAGCTCAGTTATTCATTCAGAATCCGCCTAATAACGGTACCCTAGCGCCAGTTGGTTCCCTGGGTGTTGGAGCGATCGCTCCAGTGGGAGGATTTGACATCTTGACTATTAACGGAGCGAACACTGGTTTCGCTGCATTAACAGTTAGCAATCGCACCAAGTTGTTTACGATTGACTTAAGTTCTGGAGCCGCAACGGAAGTGGGGAGGATCGGCAATGGTAGAACGCCTTTAGTCGGGCTAACTGCCTCTGCAGCAGCTGTGCCTGAACCCACAACAATGGCAGGATTAGCGCTAGTTGGAGCAGGCTTGATCTCTACTCGCCGCAAACTGAAGAAAACGATGTAGTCATCTATTCATCTTGTCAAGCTCAGGGGAGTGTTGTTCGGTGTAACACTCTGACAACACTCCTCAAAACATTGTGGTGTGGTATTCAGTACAGGATCACCATTTTGATCTGTGACTATGAGACCTAATCAGATCCGAAGCAAAGAAGCTAAATGAGCTCTGCAAAGGTTGGGTAAGCTCTGGGTAACCGCATCAATAGACTGATAGCTGAGGCGTGATCTCTGTTTCGATAGCCTTGGCTACCTTAAAAGAATTGTTGGCAACAATACCTCGATCTTGTCCAAGTATTTCTAGCCAAAGCCTAGACAACATTAACAAGACTAGCAAATTAAGTAAAACTTATCAGTCAACGACAGAATCAAGGTTTCAGCCATTTTGAGAGAGCAGCGATCGACAAGCTGGGATTAACTGCTTCGCTCGGTTTGGATGTAACAACGACGTATCAATGCTTTGCGCTTGTTACCCGAAGAAAGTAGAAAACTTCGGGTAATTGTTGAGGCCACTCGATGAAGGTAGATGGGCACGGTCAAGCCAAAGTTTTAACTTCCCACGAAATTGCAAAATTGTTTGAAGCGTTTGAAGGCGATCGCGATCGGGCTTTATTCGGCATCTGCCTTTATACCGGATGTCGCATTAGTGAAGCCTGCTCGATGCTGACGACAGATGCTTATGACACAGCGGGGGTCAGAATGAAGATGACCCTGCGTAAGGCCAACACGAAGGGAAAGCAAGAAACGCGGCAGATTCCAGTCAATTCGGTTCTAAAGGGATACCTGGAAGCGTACCGCGCCGGGGCAGGCAAGCAATATCTGTTTCCTGGACGGCATGGGCGCAGGCACATCAACCCTAAATCAGCCGATGAGATTCTCAGGCAGACGTGCGATCGCTTGCGGCTGGAAGGAGTTAGCACTCATAGTTTTAGGCGAACCGCTCTAACTCAGATGAGTAGTGCCGGGATACCCCTGCGGGTGATCCAGGAGATATCTGGGCATCTCAGCTTGCAAGCACTTCAACGATATCTAGAGGTATCGGAGCTGCAACTGGAGGGGGCGATCGCTTCTTTGAACTTTTGAAGTATTGGCGCTTAGTGAATCAGTCGATTTCTTGGACTGGATCTAATAATTTTCGATGTTGTAGTTCCATGCCAGCACCCTGAATTCCGTCTAATCCCATTTTTTGGAGATTAAGCAGAATGAAAGGCGAAAACAGAGGGAAGAAACGCTGAAGAACTCGGGCTAATTCCCAAAATCAGGCGTATTATACAGAAAACTTTTCGGGCTAATGTCCGACTTGAAGGATTAAGCGGAATTGATTCGGGCTAATCACCTCTATAGGGCATTGAGTTAAACTCAGCGGAGCAGTCACCCACTCCGCTGGTCTGCAAAACCGTGCATGAGACTTGTCGCCTCACACGGCTCCTCAACAACTGGGTGCTTGTCAT
>NZ_JACJPK010000054.1:0-13675 GCF_014696035.1 Trichocoleus sp. FACHB-262
GGTCTAGTCGAGGTGGTGCGGAAGTACTCAGGCAAGATTTTTAAGCTTGTCGCCAACCATCCCCAGTTAGACAAAAATGTCGCAGAACTGGATCAAAATGTCCAAATTGGGATAGAAATGTCCAAAATAGGGGCCTCAAACCCTTGCAGCTCCGTACTCTCTTATAGAGAAAGATTAGAGAAAACAGACAAACCCTCCACCCTCCCTGCTGCTGTAAATAAAAAAAGTCAAGCTAGTCAAGAGAAGAAAGATCAGGAAGAAACCTTAGGTATAAACCTTCTAAAAAGCTCAGATTTAAATGCAGAGCTAACTAACTTAGTTCAAGATACTGAAATAGATAATTTTTCCGCGAGCGGTGAGCAGCGCGAGATTTTAAGTCAAGTTGAAGTGGCGATCGCCCCGATTCCGTTGAATCCACAGATTGCAGCGGTGGTGCTTGAAGCGACTTTGACGACGGTTCAGGACGCGATCGCGCTAGTCAAGGAACGTAAGAAGAGCAGTGAGGTGAAAAATCCGGCTGGATTGTTGGTGGATGCGATTCGAGGCCAGTGGAAGCCAGCTCAGCGCTCTACTAGTGCGACGGCAGAGTTCAATGATTGGTACGACAGAGCTTATGCTGCGGGTTTGATTGAGTATTTCACGTCTTCGGATAGCAAGGTAACGGGCTTACCCCCTGGCTCAATTGGGGTGCTGCGCCGTGGCTCTCAGGTTTGGGAGGACTGGCGCGCGATCGCCAGCTTGCTTTCGTAAGTGAGGCCTAATGGTTTGATGAGGGAAGTCTAATAAGAGTTAGCACCTTACAAACAGAAACTACCCGGTGTACATACTGCTACAAATTGAACACGTAGAGGCTTAGCGGAAGCTGAAGCATGAATAAGAAGCAGCTTTCTGAACGTGATATTTGCACAAAGTGGATTACACCTGCCCTAGAAAGGGCGGGTTGGGATGTTTTGAGTCAGATCCGTGAAGAATTTCCGCTGACCAATGGACGAATTTTGGTTCGGGGCAAATTGCATACCCGTGCCCGAAATAAACGGGCGGACTATGTGCTTTTTTACAAACCTAATATTCCCATTGCCATCATTGAGGCAAAGGACAACAATCATTCCCTGGGAGATGGGATGCAGCAGGCGCTTGGATATGCCGAAATGCTCCAGGTGCCCTTTGTTTTTAGTTCCAACGGCGATGGCTTTTTGTTTCATAACAAAATTGCTACTGATGGCATCATCGAGCGTGAACTTGGTCTGGGAGAGTTTCCATCGGCTGATACGCTTTGGCAATGGTGGTCTACCCATCGAGGGCTGTCTGAGCAGGAAGAGAATCTGGTCACGCAGGATTACTACAGCGACGGCAGCAATAAGACCCCACGCTACTATCAATTGCTAGCCATCAACAAAACCATTGAAGCGATCGCCAAGGGGCAAAACCGCATCTTGTTGGTTATGGCTACTGGCACGGGCAAAACCTTTACCGCTTTTCAGATTATCTGGCGACTGTGGAGGTCTAAGACGAAAAAACGAATCCTGTTTCTGGCAGATCGCAATATCTTAGTCGATCAGACTATGACCAATGACTTTAAGCCCTTTGGCTCGGCGATGACCAAGATCCAAAAGCGGCAAGCGAACAAAGCCTATGAGATTTACCTCTCGCTATATCAAGCGGTTTCTGGTACGGAAGAGGCGCAAAATATTTATAAACAATTTAGCCCTGATTTTTTCGATTTGATCGTGGTAGATGAATGCCATCGAGGGAGTGCGGCAGAAGACTCGGCATGGCGGCAAATTCTGGACTATTTTTCCTCTGCCACACAGATTGGCTTGACAGCCACCCCGAAGGAAACCAGGGAAGTTTCCAATATCGACTATTTTGGCGAACCTATCTACACCTACTCCCTACGGCAGGGCATTGATGACGGTTTTCTTGCGCCCTACAAGGTAGTACGCATTGATATTGATAAGGATGTAGAGGGTTGGCGACCGAAAAAAGGGATGGTCGATAAATACGGCAACGAGATCGAGGATCGCATTTACAACCAGAAGGATTTTGACAAAAACCTCGTACTGGAAAGGCGCACTCAACTGATCGCTCGAAAAATTAGCGAGTTTTTGAAGCAGACTAGTCGCTTTGATAAAACTATTGTTTTTTGCGAAAACATCGACCACGCGGAGCGGATGCGTCAGGCGCTGGTTAACGAAAACGGCGACCTGGTTACCGAAAATTCTCGTTACGTCATGCGAATTACGGGCGACAACGACGAAGGCAAGGCAGAGCTGGATAACTTTATCTTTCCAGAATCCAAATATCCGGTGATTGCCACCACTTCTAAACTGATGTCTACGGGCGTTGATGCTCAGACCTGTAAGTTGATTGTGCTCGATCAGCGGATTCAGTCGATGACCGAGTTTAAACAGATTATTGGTCGGGGCACCCGTATCAATGAGGACTACGACAAGTTTTATTTCACAATCATCGACTTTAAAAAGGCCACTGAGCTATTTGCTGACCCTGATTTTGACGGCGACCCAGTGCAGATTTACGAGCCGAAGCATCTCGATGACTCGCCAGTTCCCCCAGAGCTGCCGGAAGGCGAAGAACCCGAAGACAGCTATCAATACCCTGACCCGGTTGAAGGCAGCTCATGGACTGGTGTAGCCGAATCTGCTGATTCTGACTATGAGCCTAATGTTCGACGCTATGTTGTCGCTAATGTGGAAGTCAAGGTCGTTGCTGAGCGGGTTCAGTATTTTGATGGGAACGGCAAGTTGATCACTGAATCGCTCAAGGACTACACCCGCAAGGCATTAACCAAGGAGTTTGCCTCGCTGGACGACTTTCTCCGACGCTGGAGCAGTGCTGACAAGAAACAGGCGATTGTTGATGAGTTAGCGAACGAAGGTGTATTCTTTGAGGCGCTGGCTGAAGAGATCGGGAAAGATTGCGACCCCTTCGACCTGCTTTGCCATGTCGCCTGGGATATGCCACCGTTGACTCGCCAGGAACGGGCTGAGCAGGTTAAAAAGCGCAATTATTTTACCCAATATGGTGACCAGGCTAGACGGGTGCTAGAAGCCTTGTTGGATAAGTATGCCGATGGGGGTGTTGGGCAGATTGAGGAAACACAAATTCTTACGGTTGCGCCCTTTACCGAGTTTGGCACCCCGATCGAGATTGTCCGTGCTTTTGGTGGGCTGGACAACTACCAGCGGGCTGTAAACGGCTTAAAAGAGTCACTCTACAGCGCATAATCTCTAGGACGCATAACCAGGAAACCTTAGATATAGAGCATGGCGATTGCGACTCTCATCAAAACAATTCAAGACATCATGCGTAAGGATGTGGGTGTCGATGGCGACGCTCAGCGCATTAGCCAGATTGTCTGGTTGCTCTTTCTTAAGATTTTTGATGACAAAGAGCAGGAGTGGGAGTTTACAGTTAAGGGGTATAAATCGCCGTTACAGAGCCAATTGCGCTGGTCAACCTGGGCAAAAAATCCAGAGGGGATGACGGGCGAGGAGTTGATCGGTTTCGTCAACAACGATCTCTTTCCCTCGCTGAAAAAGCTGGCTAATGCGGCTGGGGTTTCGCCTCACGGTAGGGTCGTGGGTGCGGTGTTTGAGGATGCCTATAACTACATGAAGTCGGGCACTCTGTTGCGTCAGGTGATTAATTGCATCGAAAGCGATGTAGATTTCAATTCTTCAAGCGATCGCCACCTGTTTAACGACATCTACGAAAAGATTCTGGCGGATCTGCAATCGGCAGGTAATGCGGGTGAATATTACACTCCTCGTGCTGTGACTCAGTTCATGGTGGATATCATCAATCCGCGATTGGGCGAAAAAGTGCTAGACCCTGCCTGTGGCACAGGTGGCTTTTTGACTAACACGATCGAGCACCTGAAACCGCAGGTCAAAACGGCTGAGGATTTGAAAATTCTGCAAGACACGATCACTGGGGTAGAAAAGAAACCGCTGCCACACATGCTAGCCATGACTAACGTGATGCTGCATGGCATTGATGTGCCTACCAATATCCGTCACGACAACACCTTGAGCCGTCCACTGCGGGATTATGGACCCAAAGATCGGGTGGATATTGTCGTCACCAATCCGCCATTTGGGGGCATGGAGGAAGACGGCATTGAAAACAACTTCCCCAGAAAGTACCAGACCCGCGAAACCGCCGACCTGTTTATGGCGTTGATCATGCACCTGCTCAAACCCGATAACGGACGTGCTGCCGTGGTGTTGCCCGATGGGTTTCTGTTTGGTGAAGGCACGAAAACGAACCTGAAGCGTGAGTTGCTGGAGGAGTTTAACCTGCACACGATCGTCCGGTTGCCCAAGGGAGTGTTTAGCCCCTACACAGGCATCAATACCAATATTCTTTTCTTTGAAAAAGGGGAACCGACGAAGGATGTCTGGTTTTTTGAGCATCCTTACCCGGAAGGCTATAAGTCTTATTCGCGCTCGAAGCCGCTGACGATTCAGGAGTTTGACCGGGAGAAAGCATGGTGGGGCGGGGCAACCCGAAAGGGGCGCAAGGTCAATGAATATGCCTGGAAAGTTTCAGCGCAGGAGATCGCGGCGCGGAACTACAACCTCGACTGCAAGAACCCGCATGAAGTTGAGATTAATCATGGCGACCCGGATGTATTGATGAACGAGTATCTGGCGATCGTTGACCAGCTTGAAGCGGCTCAAAATGCGCTGAAGCAGGAATTGATGCAGTCGCTGGGGGAATAGCGAATGAACCTGCTGGAAAAACATTTTGACCTCGCCTTTGCTGCACCGGATGGCATTCAGAAATTACGCGAACTGATTTTGACGTTAGCGATGCAGGGGAAGTTGGTGCCGCAAGACCCAGATGATCAGCCTGCTAGTGAATTGTTGAAAGAGATCGAGGCTGAAAAGCAGAGACTGGTGAAAGAAGGGAAAATCAAGCAGCCTAAGCCCTTGCCAGAAATTAAGCTGGATGAAGTGCCTTATAAACTACCCAAAAATTGGGAGTGGGTGCGATTGGGAAGTATTTCCACAAAACTGACGGATGGTTCTCACAACCCCCCCAAAGATTCCGGCAACGGTTATCCAATGCTTAGTAGTCAAAATGTTAATTTCGGCAAAATAGATTTTTTAAGCCCATCTCGACATGTTAGCGAAGAAGATTTTCATGTCGAAAATAAGCGCACAAATATATCTCCTGGCGATGTATTACTCACTATTGTTGCATCACTTGGAAGACCTGCGGTGGTACCTCATGATGCACCAAAGTTTGTTCTTCAGCGTAGTGTTGCTGTTATTGATACACCCATTAGTCCAGATTTTTTATGCAAACAACTAGGTTCACCACTATGCACTGACTACTACTTAAAGCACGGTAAAGGCACAGCACAAAAGGGGATTTATCTTGGCAAATTAAGCGAAATGCTAATAGCTCTTCCCCCTCTTGCAGAACAACATCGCATTGTCGCCAAAACCGATCGCCTCATGGCTCGTTGTGATGAGCTGGAAAAGCTGCGGGCAGAACGCAACCAAAAACGAATTACCATCCACACTGCTGCTTGCGATCGCCTGCTAACAGCCAAGGAGAGCGACGACTTCAGCACCGCTTGGCGCTTTATCACCCAACACTTTGGCGAACTCTACTCAGTCAAAGAGAACGTAGCCGAACTGCGTAAGGCAATCCTGCAACTGGCTGTCATGGGCAAACTGGTGCCCCAAGACCCGAATGATGAGCCTGCTAGTGAATTGTTGAGGACGATCAAGGCTGAGAAACAGAAATTGGTGAGAGAAGGGAAAATCAAGCAATCCACACCATTACCAGAAATCAAAATCGAAGAGGTACCTGCACAACTGCCACAAGGGTGGGTATGGGGAAAGATCGATACGATTGTTCGTTCTCTCAAAAACGATATTAGAACTGGTCCCTTCGGCTCTTCACTACACAAAGCTGACCATAGAACGGAAGGAATACCAGTTTGGGGAATCGAAAGTATTAATAAAAATGGATCGTTCAGCGGGAAAAACAAGATCTATGTCAGTGCAGAGAAAGCAGAGGAGTTGTCGTCATTTAGAGTACAGGGCGGTGACATCATAGTCTCTCGATCTGGGACTATCGGTGAACTATGTCAGCTTCCAGATGATGCACCTTACGGATTAATATCTACCAACCTTATGAAAATCTCATTGGATAAACAGGTGATGGTTGCCGGTTACTTCTGCTTGCTTTTCAAGGGTGCTCGATCAATTAATGCACAATTAACAGAGCTTTGCTCAGGCTCAACACGCTTATTCTTAACCCAAGCAATCTTGTCAAAGTTACTTTTCCCGATCCCGCCCCTAGCGGAACAACACCGCATTGTCGCCAAAATCTATCAACTCATGGCTCTTTGTGATCATCTAGATCATCAGATTGATGCTGCCGCCAGTAAACAAACCACCCTGCTCAATGCTGTGATGGCTCAGGTGTAAAGAAGAAACCATGCGCCTAAAATCGGTTTACATCAGCCAGTATAAAAACCTTAAAAACTTCACCCTAGACTTTGATGGTAGCAGCTTTATCGATGTCTTTGTTGGCAAAAACGGTACAGGGAAATCTAACTTATTTGAAGCACTGATCGAAATTTTTCGTCATCTCTATGAGTACCGTAAAACAGCTACACTCAACTTCGATTTCAAGATTAAATACGAGATAGATAATGAAGATATCGATATTAGCTATTCGTCTGGAACGCTTAATATTAATGACCAAGAACGTAAGACTATCGCTAAAAATCTGCTCCCAGGAAATATATTAGTTTACTACTCCGGTCACAATAAGACCGTGACTGATTTAGTTGAAAAATACAGGAAAAAATTTCACACCAAATTACGTAGGAGTTTTCGTCAACTCACCCCTAAATCTGATAGTCCACGTTTTATTGGTATTGGTTCTGAATACAAAAATCTTCTGCTAGCAATTATGTTAATGCAGAAAGAAGAAAATAGAGCGAGAGAGTTCATCCATCAGAAGCTAGGCATTGAAACCGTCTCCCCAGAAGCCACTCTGTTACTAAAACGTCCAGCTTTTGTTAGTAAGCAATTCAAAATTGAGTCTTTAGATCCTAAAACTCTGTACTGGGGCATAAGAGGAGCTAATCGTCAGTTTCTAGATAAACTGGTTGAATGTATAAAGGGCGAATTTAACATTAGCGACCTATATGTAGAAACGGCAGATTGCTATCTCTTTTCTATTAATATCGAGTTGTTTCAAAAGAAGTTTGAGGGAGAAAGCTCCTTTGACATTTTTCGCCAGTTCAATGATCTAAAAACTCTCAGGATGTTAGAGAGTATCTCAATCCCTTTAAGTTTAAAAAACGGTACTAATGCAGAGAGCGATTATTTCAGTGATGGTCAGTTCCAGTCGGTCTATATCTATTCTATCGTCGAAATCTTCAAAGACCGTAACTGCATAACCCTGCTAGATGAGCCAGACTCCTTCCTGCACCCCGAATGGCAATTCGATTTTCTCAAACAGGTGTTTGACATTACTGATACTGCTGCAAAGAACAATCATGTTTTGATGAGTAGCCACAGTGCGGTGACACTGATTCCCCACGACAAAAAGAAAATTAAGTTCTTCGATATCAAAAATAATTATGCAAACTGTTATGAACTGGAGAAACGGATTGCAATTAAAAAGCTTAGTTCAGACTTAATCAAGTATTCGGAGGAAGAACGATTGCTGAGCATCATTAACGCTATTCAAATTGAGAATAAGCCAGTACTTTTTACTGAAGGAAGCACCGACCCCATCATTCTTAAAGAAGCCTGGTATAAGTTGTTTGATGAAGAGATGCCATTCATCCCTTTCTACGCTTTTAGCTCCACCTACATTAATCAGCTTTTGACCGATAACCGAATACACGATGAGATGGGTGGGCTTCCAATTTTTGCTCTGTTCGATTTTGATAAAGCTTATGACCAATGGAATGGGTTAAATGGAACGGAAGTAGAGAAAAATCCATTGAAAGGGATGGTTAAAAAATGGGCAAGCGGTGATTCCTATGCCATCATGCTTCCTGTTCCCACTCATGTGGATATTCAGCGACAAGTTATCAAAGATGCTTCTAATAATGAAACCTTTGGTGGCAACTCTTGTTGCGAAATTGAACACCTATTTTATGGTCAAGATGCCACTGCTGCTTACTACCAAGACGAACCTTGTGTTGGTGGAAGCAAAATTGTTTTCAAATCAGACGCGGCAAAGACAACCTTCGCTAAAGATGTAGTTCCTACGCTTGATGCCGCCTGCTTTGAGGTCTTCCGTCCGATGTTTGAATTCATTCGGTTGAAGTGTCCGTCTCTTTAACCTCTGGAGTTCATCGGTAACCGAATGTCATATCTTTACAAAACCGAACACTGTCCATTCTCGCTCTGTTGAAAAAGTAACCACAGCATGAACAGTGTTAACAGAGGAGAAGCGATCGCTACATCTTTGCCAATTAAACATCATCCTTTGTGTTAGGGAATCAGAGAAATCGTTGCTAGTGGCTGCATCGTTGATTCATTTGTAGGTAGCCCAGTTTTAACAATGAAAAAACTGTAGTCGATATTGCCGATTAAAACTAAATATTTCACTACGATATCTAAGTGCCTAAACACTCAAAATCTGCGCTGGTAAAGAACTGTTCAGTATGATTTTAGAGCTACTGTCCGTAAAAAGACTCTTTTACAGACAGTCGTTCTAAAATGGCTCTATGTCCTCCCCCACAGAGCTCTCTAGACAACCGAATCTCACTTACCGCAGCCGGGAGTACTTAACTCCTAGAGAGGTGCAGCGGCTGCTTGAGGCCGCAGGTCAACGCGGTAGACATCCCCTCCGCGATCGGACGCTGCTATTGCTGATGTTTCGCCACGGATTGCGAGTAGGAGAGGCTTGTTTGCTGAAGTGGGATGCGGTGATGCTGGAAGAGCGCTGTATTGCGATCACCCGCCTCAAGGGCAGTAACAGTGGAGTGCATCGCCTGCAACCGGATGAGCTAGAAGCGTTGGTGTTGCTGCGAGAAAGGTATTCGGGTAGCTATGCTCTGTTTGTAAATGAACGGGGTGCGAGGTTAACGACGGGGGCGATCGCTAAGATCATGAAGCGCTCTGGAGAGTTGGCGGATCTCCCGTTGCCGGTGCATCCGCATATGTTGCGTCATTCCTGCGGTTATTACCTGGCGGAGCAGGGGTTGCCGACTCGGGACATTCAGGAATATTTAGGACATAAGAATATCCAGCATACGGTGCGGTATACGGCGGCTAATCCAGCCAGGTTTGATCGCATTGTTTGGATGTAGAAGGAGACGGAATAGGATGATTAAGGCTGTGATGATCCACCTTACGAATAGCATGTTAAGAGATGCTGAAGTTGTTCAGTTGGCCGGGAAAGCGATGCTTGATCTCTTCGATGGGAAGTAGCAAACTGGCCTCAATTTCCTCTCGAACTTCTCGGCTAACGTAACAATCACTGTTAAGACAATCAACTAATAATATGTTGGCATCGTAATATTGCTGGAGTTGTTTTGTTTGGTCATCACTGAACTGCCAATTATGACCAATATTACGATGGTTGATCATCACAGCCCTCAATCTCACTATCCAGTCTGAACCGTTAATTCGCCACCACTGCTCGAAAAGCTTCCAATCCTCTTCGTAATCAGGAAGTTGATCTCTAAGCTCCTCAAGGGATTGCTTGAGTGCAGGATCGAAGGTGTGGTCGAGGGCGACACTGAGGGGGTAGTCGAAGTTGTAGTCGTCGGGGAATTTGAGGGCACGGTTGAGGGCACAGTCGAGGGCGCGGTCGAGGCAGAGGTCGCGGTCTGTGGAGAAGCGGAATCCTAAGGGAAGGGTGACGTCGAGGGCGAGGGCGAGGTATTGGTATTGGGCGAGGTCGCGGTCGAAAGCGAGGGCAAAGTAGAACGCTCGAAGGGCAGCGAACTTGTATGGTAAGCTCGCTAAGCAAGATCTTTGCTGAACCCAGTTGAGGAATTGCTGAAGTTTTTCGTCAGTTACCAACATCTCATCAATTTGAGATTTCAGCAGCAGTAGCAGGGAATCAGCATTTCTCAGCATTCCTGTCGTTAGCAGAAAGACTTCGCGCCATCGCTTTTTTGTGAAATAGGACATGAGGATTTGATGCAAGTCATCTTGGGTCTCAAGTTCCCGAGCAGTGAAATATTCATGGAAGGTCAGGTGACTGAAGGAGTAGATGCCTCGTGCCCGTTCCACCAGTAGTCCATGCTGCGCCTCAATGGACTTCAAAACGGCCTCACTACCAAGTTGCAGGGCCTCTGGGTCTGCTTGAGCACCAGGTAGGTTTTGAATATAGGCTTCGATCAGGCGCTCAGCATCCTTTTGTTTGAAGAAGTAGTTACCCGGCTCAAAGGTGGTAAAAGCAAGCTGGCTCAGCAAGTCTTCCTTGCGTTTGAGTGAAAGTTCTCGATAGATCTGCTCTCGCTCAATACTGCGGGTGCCATCCCATTTCTTGAGCAAGACGTCTAATCCTTCTTCATATAGTTCGGAGCGGTTGGCGGGAAAGTCGGTTCGTCCCTCAAAGACCAGACACAACAGGGTCAGCAACAGAGGATTGGTCGCCAGTTCTTGAATGCGGGGATGCGCTCTCAGTTTTGCTAAGAATCGCTTCGTCTTCTCTGGCAACTGTTTTGCTTCAAACCAGCGACCAGCAAAGTCTATAATTTGCTCGTCATTAAAATCAGCAACTTCAACCTCTGTAAACTGCTGAAAGACAAACTCTTTCGCTGCAATTCGGCAAGATACCACAAAGGCATTCTTAGGAAAACGGTCAGAAAAAGACTGAATTTCCTGCAACACCTGCTTGCTGGTTGCCTCGCTGACTTCATCTAGTCCATCCAACAGCAAAAAGCCGTGCCCTTGGCTAAGGATTTGTTCTGCGTTCTGAGGCTCCTGAACACCTAGTTCCTCCAACCACTGGCTGATGTAGGTAAGCAATCTAGGCGCTTCTGAGCTATCTCCAAAATCCTTCAACGTGATAAAGATGGGAACTCGATGTTTCTGGAAGGTGCCCGCATTGCACAACGTTGCCAGTCGCTTGAGAAAGGTGGTCTTTCCAGCACCAGGCTTGCCCAGCAGCATTAACTTATCGAATGCCTCTACAGCTAACAGCCCTGACCTACGCTCTGTACGGGTGTGGGCAAAACCAAAGTGATCAAACTCTTCCAGGTTGCAGTGCTGCAACAGTGCTGCCAGGTCTAGCCGTCGTCGCCCAGTGATTTCTTGCAGGATATTAACATCGGTGTAGATGGTGTCCAAGCCGATCGGGCGAGTCATATCCAGCACTCGCATCTCCCCGCACCGTTTTTGGATATTGGCAGAGACTTTTTGCCTAACTTCCTGAACTAAAACATCAAGTTGAGAGCGATCGCTTAGCTCACTGGCATCAGGGGCCAAATTATTGAGTGCCACTATATTTTCCAAATCCAACCCTAGGCGCTCGCAAATGAGGGCAAAATTCTCGCGGTCGATCGCCTTGCCCTTGAAGAATTTGTTGACCGTCTGCCGAGAGAGCCCCAAGTCTTCTGCCAGAGCGTTCTGGTTGAGCGAATAGTTAGCTAAAGCAAGGTTTGCTTTCTCAATCCCTTTTTGCGAAGCCTGGAGCGATCGCGTGCCCATAGTTCAACGGTGAAATTTGAGCTTATTTTACCCACGGCGGTAAAGTCATACCGAACTTAGGCTGAAGTCATACCTGGCTTTGTCCTAGCTGCAACTGGAACAGAAGCTGCGATCGCGACGATAAGGGTGTTGATTTCAAGGACAAATGCAATGCGGAAAACGAAGCGATCGCGCCGCCCTCAGAAACTAGATGTTCTTCCATTCGTAATTCTGGTATTGGTCATTGGTTCCTTTGCCTTGGCATGTATTGATGAGAATGCCCGTGCTACGTTTGCTGATCTGGCCAAGGTCGGTGTTGGTGGCTATATCGGCTTGATGATGCCATCCAACCGGACGGGTAAACCTGATTAGGCTGATGTTGATAACCAGGGGATGGATAAAGCGCTTCCATTCCTTGGTCGCCTGTGCACCGTTAGCTGTTTATATTTAGCCACAATATTTCATAACTTCTGTATTTACAGAAAAACAGAAGTTATAGGAGTTTTTCGAAGACTATGTGGAATACCCTGCCATCGCAATTTGATGTATCTTGTTTCTGTAAAACCGTAAAATCGTAATACAGGTTTTCTGTAAATCCTTACTTCTGTGAAACATGAAACTTGCTGTTCAAAACCAAAAAGGAGGGGTTGGTAAAACAACCCTTGCCATTCACATCAGCCATGCTTTGGCACTGAAAGGTGCAAGAGTGTTGCTAGTTGATGCCGACCCTCAAGGTTCTGCCCGTGACTGGGCAGCCGCGCGAGAAGACAAACCTCCCTTCTCAGTGGTAGGGCTCGATCGCCCTACCCTCCATCGCGATCTCCCTCCCATTGCCAAAGATTATGATCATGTTGTAATTGATGGGCCACCTCGTGTCTCAGACCTAGCTCGCTCCGCCATCATTGCAGCAGATCTGGTTGTTGTCCCCATTCAACCCAGTCCCTACGATGTGTGGGCAGCCAATGAGATCATCAAACTAATTCAAGAAGCTTCTGTATTTAAGGAAAACCTGAAATCTGTATTTGTAATTAATCGTAGAATCGTAAATACAGCGATCGGACGAGATGTAGGCGATGCGTTAGCAGAGTACTCTATTCCCGTTCTCAAGACAGTGATTAGCCAGCGAGTAGGTTTTGCGGAATCTGCTGCGACCGGGCGAACTGTGCTTGATATTGACCCAAAAGGGGCAGCAGCTAAGGAAGTTCTTGCTTTAACGAAAGAAATTTTGAGCTTAGGAGTTTAGGCATGCCAGGGAAGAAAGTCAGCTTTGGTCGAAAGCCAAGCGGCGTCGAGAAAACCGTAGACGTTGAAGAGTGGGTAACCAACCGCGAAGCTTTGGTTGAGGCAGAGCAACCGCCATCATCAGCAGAAGCAGCTAAGCCAGAGAAAATCAAACGCCTCACCTTGGACATTCCTGAAAGCTTACATAAGGCCATCAAATTGAAAGCAACCAACGAGGGAGTAACGATGGTGGAGCTCTTAAGAGAACTTCTAGAGGAACACTACGGCTCTAAGAGTTAATTGCAATTAAGGAATTGCGTATTTACGTTTTTCAAGATTTACAGAAATACGATAACTGAGATGATAGCCTCCCAGGCACTCTGCCTTTTCAAAGGGCCTGTGTTGGATTTAGCGGGATAGGGGCATGTTACTGAATTGAGTAGTCACAGATTTACAGAAATCATGTGATACAGAAATAAAGAAAATAAAGTTGATCACTGATTGCCCTGTATTGGAGCATCAGCCAATTAATTGTCGAATGGCAGCATCTAAGCCGTTTTCTCTTGAATACGGTGACAAATAGGGTTCTTCGTGTTTCATTGCCTGGTCGTTAGGGATTTCAGGGCTGGCTTCAGGCAAAGGCGTTGCTGAATAGGTAATGATTTAAGCTGAGAGAGGAATTGTCCGATACTTCAAATAATGCAGCAGCAACCGAAGTGAACACTTCAACATCTCAACTGATTTGGAGTAGCACAAGGTTTTCCGGTGCAATCGTGCTAAATAATGCCTCAGTCGGGTAT
>NZ_JACJPK010000055.1:0-110452 GCF_014696035.1 Trichocoleus sp. FACHB-262
ATACCCGACTGAGGCATTATTTAGCACGATTGCACCGGAAGACCTTGTGCTACTCCAAATCAGTTGAGATGTTGAAGTGTTCACTTCGGTTGCTGCTGCATTATTTGAAGTATCGGACAATTCCTCTCTCAGCTTAAATCATTACCTATTCAGCAACGCCAGAATTCTTAAATCTTTACCTTCTATCTTCCTGAAGTAGGTTGTCAGCTCAGTTCAGTATAATTTGCCCACATTTGCTCATAAGCATCTTCCATCTCAGCAGCAAACTGTTTAGCATTCCAAATCGGTGATGTTTGTCGAGATGCTTTCAGCTTCCAAGCAATTTGCTGCCGTAAGGCTGCGTCTTCACCTAAGCGTATACCCCATTCCACATACTCTGCATCTGTCCAGGCGATGCCTTCTGTTACCCCTACATTCATCATCATTGTGTAGCTGTTGCGGCTAACAAACTGCTGCCCAACCCGAGTTACGAGAGGAATTCCCATCCAAAGAGTTTCTAAGGTAGTCGTCGCACCATTGTAAGGATAAGTATCTAATACTACATCTGCAATTCCTAAGTTGGCACGGTGAACTAGCTCTGAAAAGACTGTTGGTAAATACCGCAGGCGATCGCAACTAACTCCTTCTTCTTCAGCAATCTGATTAAAAAAGTTTTTAATGGAGTTTTCATCAGCCAATCCTTTAATCAGAAAATAGCTATTTGGCACCTCCTTCAAAATTTTCATTTGCAATCGCACTGTATCGGGGTGACGCTTATGTCCTTTTTGGGCACTGAGGTATATTACTGCGTTCGCAGGGATATCTAGCTGATCTCGACGTAGATTAGGGACGCCAACTTCAAACCCATCAACTGCTACATAGGTTTGAGGTAAACGCCAGATCTTTTCTGTGTAGTAGTCCTGGGCGTTTTCTGGCAACACATAAGAATCGGCAATAAAGTAATCAATTGCTGGAATGCCCGACCCATCCCACCCCAGCCAAGTAGCCTGGATAGCGGCAGGCTTCATAGACATAATTTCGCAGGTGGTATCGAGTGTGATGCTGTCCAAATCAATCAGAATATCAACATCATCCTGGTAGATTTGGTCTGCAATTTCTGGTGCATCGAAGCCAAGGTAACGAGATTGAGTGGAATTGTTAGTAAACCAGGTTTGGGTAAAACTATCTTCTTGGCTTTGGTTAATGAAATAAGTATAAATTTCATGGCGATCGCGATCATGATGCTGAAACAGCCAGCGGGCTAACCAGCCAACTGAGTGTTGCCGCAAATAGCCAGAAAGATAACCAAGTCTAAGCTTTTTAGTTATTTTTAGGTTGGGTTGTTGAATTTTTAGTTGATGTCTATGTTGATATTGACCAACCCGAGCGCTTGCATTAGATCGCACATTTGTTTGGCAAAGACTAGAAACTTGGTTATGAAAATATCGATTACTTTGTGGTTCATCTCTTAAATAAGGAAAGAAGAACGTTGAAGTGAATAGGCATGAGGTCGCCTCCCGGCTCAGGTCATGAAGCTGTTGTTCAATTAATGCTTGCAGTAAATTTTGATGCTGATCAAAAACACTATAAGCCTCCTTCCAGGAACCACCAGCACTCATCAAGCCCCTAAGTAGAAGAAAGTTGCTGTAGATTTGACCTGGTAAAGATTGAGCTACGGTACAGAATCGCCTTGCAGTTTCTATGCCTTTGTCATAATCACCAGACTTTTGATAAAAATTAGCGAGGTGACCTAAAACCTGAGTATTGTCAGGAGTTAGGCGTGAGCAAAACTCTACATACTTAGTTGCTACTTTGATGTGCCCTAAAGCATAAGCAAGTTTAATTGCAATGTGCATAAGCACGTCGATTAAACTCTGAGGGTCTTCCACAAGAGGCAGACAAGCTTCAGCAAGCTCAAGTGATTGAGGATGTAGCGGTTCATGCTCTAGAACTTCCTGAAGCGCGCCAAGCAATAAGAGCGGAGTAGCTTTTGTAATGTGTTCTAAACTAAGTAAATAAACGATGTTGAGAGAATTAAGATCCTCAGCCATGAATTTTTTTAAATGGATCGATAAGAGAATAATTTTCAGAAGGTTATCAATATTTTTTGGGTCAATTTCTCGGATATGCTGTCGAATTGCCCAGGCAACTTGATATGCCTCTATAGTTACCTGTCTCTCTGCTTCTACTTCTAAGATGTGTGTAAGTTCGCTAGACCACTCATCGATTTGCTCTGGTTCGGCTTCTGCTATTACTAGAAGCCAATTTGTTTGAGCCTCAACTTCTTGGCCCTGCAATAAGAAAACTAATCCTAGATACCAATAATTGTTTCTATTACTGGGATCTGTTTCAATTGCTTGTTCGTATAGGGTTACAGCTTCATGATAATAGCCTTGAATTAAAAATTGGTATGCTTGTTCTTGTAGATCCTCTAGATTATTAAAATGAGTAGAAGTATTTTCAATACTCATAAAATTACCTGGAAATGGACAGTATTTAGTAAGCTCTACATTAGAATTCAATCAAAAAATAGAGTGGGTAATTTGCTTAACCCACTCTATTAAGGCTGGACTCTGAGAAGTAAATTTTTTACAAACAGAGTTCTATACAATCTGCAGCCATCTTACTTAGCATCAATCACTTTCCCTGTAGTAGTGCAAGGAGTAGCACCAGCAGTTGCAGTTGGAACAAGGGCTTGAGCTGCACCTGGCTTAACAGTTTCACACAAAATAGCTAGAGTGGTTGCTTCACTGGTAGCAGTGACTGTGCCTAGCTCTACCCGTCCAGCATAAGTCTTTAACGGAGCTTTCTGAGAAACTCCCTGGTTAACAACTGAAGTTCCAGTCTTGTCAGAAATGACGTAGTTATAGTTTGTTGTTGCTGTGGCAATTCCAAGCCCTAGCAATTCAACAGAACTACCAAAATCGGTGTTTTCTAGGAAGTAAGCTTGTTGAGCGCGGTTCATAGAACCAGTGTATTGCTTAGCCTCGGATTGCTTTGCTTTGTTGGCTTGGTTCAAGAAGGAAGGCAGGGCAATAGCTGACAGAATACCGATGATGATGATAACAACAAGAAGTTCAATAAGGGTGAAACCTTGATCTTCTTTCTTTTGAGCGAGGTGCTGTAGAAATCTAGCTTGAAATTCAGTCTTCATTGATTTATCTCCTTGAGGTGCGGGGCGCAGTGGTTTCTAACTCCTGAATTTAATTTACCCAGGCAGATCAACTTTCATATCATCCACCTATAAAAACTTTTGGGCACCTATTTTCAATTCCGTGCCTAGGGCAGCTCTAAAAGAATGTATAGGTAAATTTCTAAGCTGCCGAGGAATTGCTTGACTTCCTCAAAGGCCGTTCGCACACCCACTGGTTCTAAGGTAATCGCATTTACGGGCTGTACAGTCTGCCAACGCTGAACTAAGGCCATAAAAGGTTGCGGTCCTTCCCAAAGAGGTAATAGACACGCTGCTATATGACTGTCAATCGTAATGGGGGTAAGAGCAGGTAAGGAGATCAGTTGGCTAATTTCAAAGGGTCGACGGGAGTTTACACAGTCAATTAGTTTTTCTTGGACTAGAACTGTTTTAAGTTGCGGGTGCAGGTAAACTTGAGCTTGCTGCCAATCTTGAAGACTCCATTCGCTGATGGGTGCATAGTCCTGCCCTTGGCTGGGATGAGCGCACCAGAAATCTAACAGGCGGTGAACCGGATGCAGTAGTTCAAATAGGTGCAGCCGTTCTTCTAATGGAACCTCTGGTAAACTCATAGCCAAAAATGCGGGCAGATTTTTCGGGTCTTGAAATAGATCCATCAATTCCCAGTGCCGCCAGTTCACCATGCTCACAAATTCTAGGTCCGCAGCTTCAAGAGCTGCAAAAAGCTCCTTAACGGTAAACCCTTTGTCACCTTGCATTAGGAAGTTGACCCGTACTTGCTCAGCATTTGTTTCAAAGTCGGGCTTCCAGGCGATCGTTCTCAAATAGGTATTATGCTTTAGCGATCGCATCATTTCTCGGAGCAACCCCACCTCTAGCTCGCCTGGGGCTTCGTCCATCAACCCCATCATTTTGAAGACTTTCTGGGCCCGAAAGTAAAACTCTCGCTGTAAAGAGCTATGTAAGTTCGCCCGAATGATGCCATCCGGTTTAAGTACTGAGCGCATGGCTTTTAGCCCAGCTACTGGGTCAGGCAGCAGATACAAAACCTCATCGCAGTTGATGTAGTCAAACTGAAGGTTTAAGCTTGGCAACTCTTCGGCTGCTAAAGTGTAGAACTCTGAGTTTTCAAAGCCGTGATAATGCGATCGCTGACGAGCCAAATCTAATGACTTTTCGGACATATCGACGCCGATGATTTTGGCTCCTGGATTCGCTTCCGCTAACATTAGTGAGGTATAACCAGTGCCGCAGCCCACGTCTAAAATTAATTTCTCTTTTGTATCGATAATCTGATGGTTTCTTAAATAAAACGGAGTTACCAAGTTGTGTAGGTATAAATTATTAGCATCTCCTTTGGATGAGGTTTCAGGGGGAAGTTCTGGATAGGGAGTCGTTTCCCATTGCTGGCGAACCATCTCTCGTTCAGATATGTAATTATCCATAAAAAATCCTTGTTTTTGGGTTAAGTGATCGACTGGGGCTTCGCTGTGGTTCACTCCCATTGTTCCCACCTTATTTAGAAGAGCAGCTTGGTTAACCTTCGGTAACGACACTCTAGCTTTGCCCACGCCTGTTATCTATTTATCTATATAAGAGGGGAGTTATACGAAATACAGCCCATTGCGAGGGCATCTTAAGGTCGAGCTGCTATTTGTGTATCCCATGAGCAACACCTCAGTTCCACTTCAACGTCTGGTCTCGCTGTGCATGATTGTAAAAAATGAACAGCACAACTTGCCTCGCTGCTTAGCCAGCGTGCGATCGCAGGTTGATGAAATGATTGTGATCGATACAGGCTCTGAGGACGACACAGTTGCCATTGCTCAGCAATATGGTGCCCAGGTTAAGCATTTTCAGTGGTGTGATGATTTCGCTGCGGCTCGGAATTTCGCGATCGCTCAAGCTTCTGGAGACTGGATTCTAACGCTAGATGCTGATGAAGAGTTGGTTGTTAAATCAGAACCTTGGCGGGAGCGATTAATAAATAGCAGCGCCGAATCTCTTGCTTATTGGATTCCTTTGCTTGACACCCATCAACCAATGACTGCTTTGCCAACTATAAGGCTTTTCCGGAACTTGCCTGACCTACGATACTCCGGACGGTACCACGAACAAATCACTTATCAAAATCAATATATTTCCGCCAAATTCACCCAGGCTTTAGATTGTCTAGAAATTCGGCACTATGGCTACGCTGACGATTTACTTTTACATAAGAACCTAACTCGCAACATTCCTCTGCTAGAACGACTCCGTCAGCAAGAAACGCTGAGTCTGCTGCTGCTTTTAACTTTAGGTAATGCTTACTTAAGAACTGACCAAGTAGAAAAGGCTAGAAGCTGCTGGTCAGAAGCTTTTGAGCGCCTTTCCCCTCATTTACTAACTGGCGATTTACCTAAGGACACAGTACGCTTGCCAGCTTTACTATTTATTTTGGGCCTTGATCTGCTTCATGAGCAAGCAGACTATGAAACAGCCATGCTGATTTGTCGGCGTGGGTTGGAATGGTTTGCTGATTACCCTCCAATCCATCATTTGACTGGCTCACTGATGCAAGAGTTGGGCTTTCCACTGGCTGCCGCTACTCACTTTGAGGAATGCCTGAGTATGGGCCGACAAGGCCGTTATTTTCAACGAGAACCTTTCGACCTCAACTTTTTGACTGTTTGGCCCGCTTGCGACCTTGGTCATAGCTATGTGGCACTCAAACGTTTCCGAGAGGCAGTACAAGCCTATGAGTTGGCCCTCTCCTTTCAGGCAGATTACGAGCCCGCACAAGTAGGTTTAGCAGCAGCCCAGCAGAGATTGTAGCAAATGCCGTTTTGAACTCACTTGCTCTTTGCCTTCCTCCTAAATATCATCTAGCGATTAGGCCCCTTGATGAATGCTCTACAGGTAGCTACTGAAGCCCAAAACCTTTTATCTCAAGAGAAATATGACCAAGCGATCGCACTCTTAAACCATGCAATCCAGGTAACTCCTGACAACGAGCAGCTGTATAAATTGCTGGCTACTGCTTATTTGCAACACGGACAGCTAACTGCGGCGATCGCTTGCTACCAAAAAACTGTAGAACTAAATCCACAATCGCCTGAGACTCATAAAAATCTTGGCAATGCTTGGCTCAAACAAGGTAATTTCTCTGCTGCGATTGCTTGCTACCAAAAAGCTTTAGAAATAGCTCCAGAGTACGCAACCGCTTATTACAACTTAGGTTTAGTTTACCAGCGACAAAAACAACTTGAGGCTGCGATCGCTCATTATCGACGCGCCATTGAACTCGATCCAGCTGATACAGCAGCGTACAACAATCTAGGCTTAGCTCTTCAAAGTAATGATCAGCCAGAAACTGCGATTGCCTGCTATCAAAAGCTTTTAGAAATAGACGCTTCTAGCGTAACAACCTACTACAATCTAGGCTTAATTTTTCAGGAGCAAGAGAACTGGGAAGTAGCACGCTTCTATTATGAACAAGCCCTTAATCTTGATGCCGATGACGTTGACACTTTGAACAATTTAGGGTTTGTTCTGAATGAGCTGAGGCAGCCTTCGGCAGCCATTTTAAGACTTCAAGGGGCAGTAACGCTAAACCCAAGCTATGTTGACGCTTATGTCAACTTAGGAATTGCCTACGAAAAGCAAGATCACCTTGCAGAAGCGATCGCCTGTTATCAGCAAGCGTTGGCACTAAATCCTGATCATTCCTCGGCTTTCAATAATTTAGGTATCGCTCAAGAACAACAGGGAAACTTTGACCAAGCACTAGCTTGTTACGAACGGGCGATTCAATTAGAACCTCAACGAGCTATCTATCATTGGAACCGGAGTCTACTTTTGTTAAGAAGTGGCGACTTAGATATTGGTTTTTCAGAGTTTGAGGCCCGCTGCCAAATGAAAGCGCTCGCCCCTCACTCCTTTCCTCAACCCTTATGGGATGGTACGAACCTTCAAGGCCGCAGTATCCTACTCCATTCAGAAGGAGGGTTTGGTGATACATTGCAATTCGTTCGCTATACGCCCCTAGTCGCTGAGCGGGGTGGGAGTGTTAAGATTGTGGCTCCCCAGCCGCTACTGCGTTTACTGAATACTCTGGCAGGTGTAGATCAAGTAATTTCATGGGAAGCAGATCTGCCTGATTTTGATGTTCATATACCTCTAATGAGCTTGCCGCATCTATTCAGAACCTCACTAGAGACGATCCCTGCTAGTATTCCTTACCTATCGCCTCCTGAAGTCTTGCCTTTTACCCTAGAATCACTGCCGAATACTTTTCTTAAAGTGGGGCTGACTTGGGGAGGAAATCCTGAATATGGCCGCGATCGTAGTCGCTCTTGCTTACTAGAGCAATTTCTACCACTCCTTGAGATTCCTGAGGTTACCTTTTACAGCTTACAAAAGGGGCCGAAGGCTGCCGAACTAACTAACTTTCCTGGTGAGATAGCTCTACAGAATTTGAGCGATCGCATTCACGACTTTAGTGATACTGCGGCCGCAATAGCACAGTTAGATCTCGTTATTACAACCGATACATCAGTAGCTCACCTCGCCGGTGCTTTAGGATATCCAGTTTGGGTTTTACTCAACTTTGTGCCTGACTGGCGATGGTTCACTGATAGCGATCGCACTCCTTGGTATCCAACTATGCGATTGTTCCGCCAAACAAAACTGGGTGATTGGTCAGACGTATTCGAGCGAGTTAATCAAGCCCTACAAAATTTGGCTAGTCAAGGATCATTAATTGTTTAACCAGCCTGATGTGTTTTGTAAAGAAAAAATTACGCTATACTAGTTAAAGTGTAGTCGTTATGAGTTTGTCTAGGCTCTATGACAAATCTAACTGTTGAAAATTTGGTCATTATTGGCTCTGGCCCTGCGGGATATACGGCTGCTATTTATGCTGCAAGAGCGAATCTGAAGCCGTTTGTGTTTGAAGGCTTCCAGGCAGGGGGGCTACCTGGTGGGCAGTTGATGACGACCACTGAAGTAGAGAACTTTCCTGGTTTCCCAGAAGGCATTACGGGTCCACAGTTGATGGATCGGATGAAGGCCCAAGCTGTGCGTTGGGGAGCGGAATTGGTGACTGAGGACGTAGTATCAGTTGATTTCAGCCAGCGTCCTTTTGTGGTGCGCTCGGAGGAGCAGGAAGTGAAAGCGCACAGTATTGTAATTTCGACAGGTGCGACAGCGAAGCGGTTGGGATTACCTTGCGAACATCAGTTTTGGAGCCGTGGAATTTCTGCTTGTGCCATCTGCGATGGAGCAACGCCAATTTTCCGGTCGGCAGAGTTGGCTGTTGTGGGTGGTGGTGATTCGGCGGCAGAAGAGGCTGTGTATTTGACCAAGTATGGGTCGCATGTGCATCTATTAGTACGCGGTGAAAAGATGCGTGCTAGTAAGGCTATGCAAGATCGCGTGCTGAAAAATTCCAAGATTACGGTTCACTGGAACACAGATATTCTGGATGTGTTTGGCGAAGAAAACCACATGAAAGGGGTGCACCTACGCAACAAAAAGACAGGTGAAGCCAGTGAACTGCATGTGCGTGGTTTGTTCTACGCGATCGGTCATACCCCAAATACGTCTTTGTTTAAGGGGCAGCTAGAACTTGATGATATTGGTTACGTTGTGACGAAGCCTGGTTCTGTAGAAACGAGTATTGAAGGTGTGTTTGCGGCGGGTGATGTCCAGGATCATGAGTATCGACAAGCGATCACGGCAGCGGGCACGGGTTGTATGGCAGCTATGCTGGCGGAGCGTTGGCTATCGACTCAGGGCTTGGTGCAAGAATTTCACCAAACAGAAGCCTCGGAAAAACCGGAAGCTGAGCAAGCTGCTAGAAAGTCGGAAGCTGAGCAAGAGTCTGAATTTAGCGTGGATGCAACTCGGCACGAAGGGGGGTATGCGCTACGGAAGCTTTACCACGAGAGCGATCGCCTAATTGTTGTAAAATACGCTTCCCCCAATTGTGGACCTTGCCACACCTTGAAACCCATCTTGAACAAGCTGGTGGATGAGTTTGAGGAAAAAATCCACTTTGTAGAAATTGATGTGGAGCAAGATCCAGATATTGCTGAGGCAGCGGGCGTCATGGGTACGCCAACGATTCAGTTCTTTAAGGACAAGGACAAGGTTGCTGAGCTGAAGGGCGTGAAACAGAAGAGCGAGTATCGCCAATTGATTAGTAGCAATCTGTAGTAGCAACTTCTAACTAATCCGGATCAGCAAGAGGGAACTGAGCTTGGTAGATTAGATCAGCCTATCGCGATCGCTGGCTTGCACTAATTTTATGGCCTCTACTAAGCTCTGGTTACCTCGTTTCCGATTTGCCGAACGACCCAGCCTTTCCATGCGAATGATGGGGGTTGGGCTTGTAATTACAATTCTCTTTATTCTGGTGGCGCTGCTTTCCCCTATGTTTCAGGCTTGGGGCTGGCTCCAGAATCCCACAGACTCTTTAATTAACCCGATTCACGAACCGCCTGGGCTGAGTCATTGGTTTGGCACGACTCGCCAAGGCTACGATGTTTTTTCTCGAACCTTATTTGGTAGTCAAGCGGCATTGCAAGTGGTGATCTTAGCGACCGCTTTGAGCTTAGTCATAGGAGTGCCGCTAGGTTTAGTGAGTGGATATCTAGGCGGTAGGCTCGATCGCATCCTCCTATTTTTAATGGATACGATCTATACGCTGCCAGGGCTTTTGCTTTCGGTAACGCTGGCGTTTGCGGTGGGACGAGGGGTTCTCAATGCGGCGATCGCTCTGAGTATTTCTTATGTGCCGCAATATTATCGGGTGGTGCGAAACCATACGGTTTCTGTGAAAACGGAGTTATTTATTGAAGCGGCTCAAGCAATGGGCGCTTCCACCTGGACAGTACTGTCGCGTTACTTGCTGCTAAATGTGATTCAAAGTGTGCCAGTGCTATTTACGCTGAATGCGGCAGACGCAATCTTAACCCTAGGCGGTTTGGGGTTTTTGGGGTTAGGGCTACCCGAAGAGGTGCCAGAGTGGGGGCATGACTTGCGCCAAGCTTTAGACGCGTTGCCTACCGGAATTTGGTGGACTGCCTTTTTCCCAGGCATGGCAATGACTTTGATGGTGGTGGGGTTATCTTTGCTGGGGGAAGGATTGAATGAGTTTGTCAATCCACTGCTACGGCGAGAAAACTGGAACCGGAAAGCGGCTGAGTAAGTGCGTATTGATTAACTAGTCAGCTCGCTGAATATGCCGGATGCCACTCAAGACTTCATTATTTATAACCGCTATTTGCTTCACGCTGGTTGCAGCGGTGAGTGGTAGTTTGCGAGCAAACTCTGGTTCCCTCTGGCGTTCGTCTGGTGTTGCAGTGAGTGTTGCGACTGGCTCTGGTCCTGCTGCTCAGGCTGAGGTATCTAGCGATCGCTCCCTGAATCGCGCTGCTCATTCTGATGAACCTGTTCAGGAGACCCTTGACCAAAGATTCTCGGTCGAGAAATCACGAGTAAGAATGCAGCAAATCGACGCAGCTTTGACGAGTTTTCGGCAACTAACAGAAACTAGTCAGAAAAACTTGGGACAAGCAGAGGTTGCTGGGGTTGGCAATACCGATTGGGAAACTCAGAATTTAGGCTTTCACAATTGGGTGGGTGCGGTAGAAGGAACTATTCTGAAGCAGAATGCTCGAATTGCTCAATTAGAACTAGAGCTGGCGCAGCAGCAACACGCTGATAAGAAGATTACCAAAGCCGAACTGAAGCAGAAAGCTGTGAATGCTCAAAAAGCGGCGCAAGAGTTTGATCAATTCTGGAAGTCCTTTAGCATTGCTGACTAGGGACGCTGTACGATCGTAGACCGTCACCTCGTCAGTTACCGCAGCATTAGTTAGAAGTATGGGGACAACACCCGATGTTTCAGCCCAGCCCCTAGCACCTCAGGTCTTAGGCATTGACTTAGGTGGTTCGGCGATTAAACTAGGTCGCTTTAGCCAGGATGGTACTTGTTTGCAAGCCATGACTGTGCCGACTCCTCAACCTGCTCATCCAGAGGCTGTTTTAGCGGCAATGGTTGAGGCGATCGCTCAGCTTGATCCAGACGAAACCAGTTTGGCAATTGGCGTCGGAACGCCGGGACCCGCCGATCGCCGAGGCCGTATCGCCAGGATTGCAATTAATTTACCCGGTTGGCAAGATATTCCGGTAGCAGATTGGCTAGAAGCAAAAACCGGGCGACCAACGGTAATTGCCAATGATGCCAATTGCGCTGGGCTGGGGGAAGCTTGGTTAGGGGCAGGTCAGCAGTTTCAGAACTTAATTTTACTAACCCTGGGCACAGGCGTTGGGGGGGCGATTATTTTCAACAGTCAACTCTTTACAGGTCCAGATGGGGCTGCGGGTGAGTTGGGCCTGATTACTCTAAGGCCAGACGGTCCAGCTTGTAACAGTGGCAATCACGGTTCCTTAGAGCAATACGCCTCAGTGCAAGCGATTCGGCGACAGACTGGGCTAGAACCGATTGAGCTGGGATTGAAAGCGCAAGCAGGCGATCGCGATGCTTTGGCGTTTTGGCAAGAATATGGCCGAGATTTGGGAGCGGGCTTAACCAGCCTGATCTACGTTCTAGCGCCCGAAGCAGTAGTAATTGGTGGCGGAATTAGCGCCAGCGCTGAGTTTTTCTTACCAGCAGTCCAAGCGGAAATTCAGCGACGAGTTTTGCCGAGTTCTCGGAGGAACTTGCAGTTATTAAAAGCTCAACTAGGCAATCGCGCTGGGATGGTAGGAGCGGCGAAACTAGCGTGGCAGTTAATTGGTGCTTTTAGCAGTTAGCGATTCTGAATTAATTAAGCGACACCATTTTTGTTGGGGGTAGGTCTTGTACCTGCTCACCATACGAAGGGCACCCACAAGAGATGCCGCAACCAGTGATACCCATTCATAAAAGCTAAGTGTCAACGACTACTTAAGGTAAGGTGTGCCCAGTGGATTTTTCCACGTAATCCATGACTTGCTGGAAAGCTTCGGGATGACCTTGCTGGTTCAAAATCATGTGGGTTCCCCCTTCTGGCAAGTAAAAGGACAACCTACCATTAGGGGTAAAAGCAAAAGCACTGACACGTTCGAGGTCAACTACATAAACGTTCCTCTCGTAATTAATTTTGACCCAATACCCCACAGCACTCCTCACTAAGATTGAAAGGGTTTTAGTCTGGAGCTTACGGTTGACTTAGGCTAGGCTCTAGCGATCGCGTAGCCTCACCTGCGTAGGTAGTTGCAGCTTGAATGAATCCCTTAAATAAAGGATGAGGGGTACTGGGGCGCGACTGAAATTCGGGATGGAACTGAGTGGCCAAGAAGAACGGATGACCTGGCAGTTCCACAATTTCTACCAAGCGTCCGTCGGGTGAGGCACCACTGATGATATAGCCAGTCTCTAAGAACAAATTACGGTAGGCGTTATTGAATTCATAGCGATGGCGATGCCGCTCGTAAATCACTTCTTCGCCATAGAGACTAAATGCGATCGTATTGGGCGCAATCCGGCAAGGATATAAACCTAGCCGCATTGTGCCGCCTAAATCGACCACATCTTGCTGTTCTGGCAACAAGTTAATCACGGGGTTTTTAACGTTGGGAGCAAACTCAGCACTATTCGCATCCTCAAGACCAGCCGTGTGTCGCGCCCACTCGATCACAGAACACTGCATCCCTAGACACAAGCCAAAGAAGGGAATTTTCTTTTCGCGGGCGTACTGAATGGCACTGATTTTGCCGTCTACACCCCGTACGCCAAAGCCACCGGGGACAATAATGCCGTCAATATCTTGCAGATAGCTTTCGGCTCCGTAAGCTTCGATGTCCTCGGAGTTAATCCAGCGTAGATTTAGGTCTGCTCCTTGGGCGATCGCGCCATGCCGCAGTGCTTCAACGACAGAGAGATAGGCGTCGGTAAGCCGAACATATTTACCCACGATCGCAATGTTGACCGATTGACTTGGACGATACAAGCGATCGACTAGGGTTTGCCATTGAGTTAAGTCAGGTTGCCGCTGTTCTAGATGCAAAAGATCTAGCGCTTGCTGAGCTAAGCCTTCTCGCTCCAAAATCAGTGGGACTTCGTAGATGCTTCTGGCATCTGGCGAGGTAATGACACATTCAACAGGAACGTCACAGAACTCAGATAACTTGTCCTTAAGACCAGGATGCAAGGGGCGATCGCAGCGACAAACCAAAATATCCGGTTGAATCCCAATCGAGCGGAGTTCTTTCACCGAATGTTGCGTCGGTTTGGTTTTCATTTCCCCGGCTGCTGGAATCCAAGGCATCAGCGTGACGTGCATGTACAGCACATTCTGCCGTCCCACGGCTTTACGAAATTGCCGAATTGCTTCTAGAAAAGGCAGCGACTCAATATCTCCAACTGTACCACCAATCTCCGTGATCACCACATCTGGATTGGTATTTTTTGCAACTCGTAAGATGCGCTCTTTGATCTCGTTCGTAATGTGCGGAATGACTTGGACGGTGCCGCCCATGTAGTCACCCCGGCGCTCTTTATTCAGCACGGCTTGGTAAATAGAACCAGTGGTGACACTATTGAGGCGAGACATGGAAGTGTCTGTGAAGCGCTCGTAGTGTCCCAAGTCTAAGTCGGTTTCCGCACCATCTTCGGTCACAAACACCTCACCATGCTGGAAAGGGCTCATGGTGCCAGGGTCAACGTTAATATAAGGGTCTAACTTGAGGATGGAAACGGAGTAGTCGCGAGACTTCAGCAATCGACCCAGGCTCGCTGCCACGATGCCTTTGCCAATACTAGAGACTACACCACCCGTCACGAATACAAACTTAGTCATAAAATTCTAGGAGCACAGCCTTCTGGAGAGCCACCCGTCAATTGTGCCACAGGCATGGCAGACCGCGTGGAAAGGGGAGTATTTTTTTGTACATCAAGCTAACTTTCGCGCTAAAGCTGAAAGGAGCGATCGCTGCACCCAAACCGCTCATCCTGTAATTCGACCTCGATAAAATCTCCACACCCCAATGAGTTGCCGTTAGGCTTGCTATGGAGCGAACTAGTTAAATCGTATCCAGCAGTACTGACTTTAAGTAGTAAGCCATGAAATTCTATTTCTTGGGCATAGCTTTTTCAGAGCTTACTGTTACTACGAACATTTATGAGAACAGCACTTAAAGGGCATTGGAACCTAACTTCTGAGTGGCTGAAATTATTTCTCATAACTTTATTAATACTCGGCATATTTTTCAGATTGGTTAATCTTGGCCAAAAAGTCTACTGGTATGATGAGACTTTTACTTCTCTGCGGATTTCTGGATATACAGAGGCTGAAATAGTCCAGCGATTTGCCGATGGCCGTGAAGTTAGCGCTGAAGATTTACAAAAGTATCAGCGCCCCAATTCTGAAAAAGGCTTAGTCGACACGATTAAATCTTTAGCAATAGAAGACCCTCAACATGTGCCACTGTACTATGTGATGGCACGATTCTGGATGCAGTTATTTGGGGACTCATTGGCAGTAGCACGAAGCCTGCCAACCCTGATTAGTTTACTAGCTTTTCCTACAATCTATTGGTTGTGTCTAGAACTATTTAAGGCACCCTTAACAGGCTGGATGGCGGTTGCATTAATTGCTGTCTCACCTTTTCACTTATTGTTTGCTCAAGAGTCGAGAGAGTATAGTCTATGGACAGTGGCCACATTACTCTCAAGCGCAGTTTTGTTATGGGCGAATCGAGTTGGCACTAGGAGAAGTTGGGGAGCTTATGCAGCTACAGTAGCGTTTGGGTTTTATTCACATTTATCTTTTGCGCTAGTGGCGATCGCGCATGGACTCTACATATTTGTAGTTGAAAGATTTCGATTCAGCAAAAGTTTAATTGGTTATGTGCTGGCCTCTTTATTAGGATTTTCGACTTTTTTGCCTTGGCTACCTGTCGTTATTAACAGTGCCGATCGCCTACCCCAGTTACTAGCGAAAAACGGAGCAAAACCCTTATCATTTTTCCTGGAACGCTGGACGATTAATATTAGTTCTGTTTTTGTGGACATCAACTTTCCTCATCGAGGAAAACGCTTGCTGATGGCAGCAATTTTGATTTTAATTTTATATTCAATCTACTTTCTAGGACAAAAAGCTACAAGGAAAGCTTTCTTATTTGTGCTTCTACTCATCGGTGTGACAGCGGTATTTCTAATAGCACCAGATTTTATCAATCAATCTTTTAGATCGATTACTAGTCGTTACATGATTCCTTGTTATTTGGGGATTCAAATAGCAGTTGCTCATCTATTTGCGACTCAAATTACTTCTGTCTCTAGTTCTATGACTGGTTCAATGCAGAGGCAGAAATTATGGCGATTAGGGCTGGCCGCGTTGCTGTCAGGTGGGGTTCTATCTTGTATCCTGATTGCTCAGTCGGAAACCTGGTGGAATAAGGGATCTAGCTATCATAATCCGCAGATTGCCAGAATTCTAAATCAAGCTAGTCAACCCCTGGTCATTAGCAATGCTAGGACTGGCGAAATTCTGTCGTTGAGCCATTTACTGGCTCCAGAAGTGCGACTCAGAATCCAACCTGCTTGCCACACTTGTAGCTCCAATTCTCTGCTATCTGACCCCAACCGTCTACTGAATATTCCTAAAGGCTTTAGAAGTGTGTTCCTGTTCAAACCTTCGAAAAAGTTACGGAATATTTTTGAGGAAAAGTACAAGCTGGAGTCTATTCATAAAAGTAACGATCTGTGGCGATTGGAAAAAATTTGAACTCAAGTGGAGCGATACTGCTCTGCCTTCGTACAGTTTGTCGTTGTTCCAACAAAAAGAGCGGGAGTGGTAACTGTTTTTAGGACAGCCTTTCACTCCCGCTCTCCTCACCCTGGTAATAAGGGTGAACCGAATTACATCCCAATCGCTGTAGGGAATTTGTGATTCAGGCTCAGCTCTTTAACTTGAGTAAGCGTCCATTGGTAAGCAAGAGCAAACCAAGTTGCGATCGCCGTAGGCATTATCAATTCGGGCGACTGCGGGCCAGAACTTGTTTTCGCGGGTCCAAGTGGTGGGGTAAGCGCCTTGTTCACGAGGATAAGGTTTGTCCCATTCTGCCGTCATTAGGGCAGCAGCCGTGTGAGGGGCATTCTTGAGCAAGTTGTTTTGTCGATCGACTTGACCCGCCTCAATTTCGGCAATTTCAGCTCGGATGGCAATCATGGCATCACAGAAGCGATCGAGTTCTTGCTTCGACTCGCTCTCGGTTGGCTCCACCATGATTGTTCCTGGGACTGGCCAAGAGACAGTCGGTGGGTGGAAGCCATAATCAATCAAGCGTTTGGCAATGTCATCAACTTCAATGTCAGCCGTTCTCTTGAACTGCCGCAAATCCAAAATGCACTCGTGAGCCACTAAGCCGTTTTTGCCTTTGTACAGCCCTGGGTAGTAAGGCTCCAAGCGCTTGGCAATGTAGTTGGCATTGAGAATGGCAACTTGAGTCGCTTTAGTAAGACCAGTGCCGCCCATCAAGGCAATGTACATCCAAGAAATTGGCAGAATACTAGGGCTTCCCCAGGGCGCTGAGGCGATCGCCCCAATGCCTTGCTCGCTGCCAATCGGGACGATCGCATGTCCTGGCAAGAAGGGCACCAGATGCGGCATCACCCCAATTGGTCCCATACCAGGTCCGCCGCCTCCGTGGGGAATACAGAAGGTTTTGTGCAAGTTTAGGTGACAAACATCGGCCCCATAGTCACCCGGACGACACAGGCCAACTTGAGCGTTCATGTTGGCTCCATCCAGATAAACCTGCCCGCCGTTGGCATGGACGATCGTGCAGATTTCTCGAATCGATTCTTCAAATACTCCGTGAGTGGAGGGGTAAGTGACCATGAGCGCCGCTAAGTTTTCTTGGTGCTGCTCTGCCTTGGCTTTGAGGTCAGCTACATCGATGTTGCCATCGCGATCGCAAGCCACCGGAACCACTTTCATTCCTGCCATCACCGCACTGGCGGGATTGGTGCCATGCGCCGACTGCGGAATCAAGCAAATATGACGGTGGAAGTCACCGCGTTGCTCGTGGTATTGGCGAATCACCAGTAACCCCGCATATTCTCCTTGCGAGCCCGCATTTGGTTGCAGCGAAATGCCTGCAAAGCCTGTAATTTCGGCTAGCCATTGCTCCAATTGTTGGAAAAGAGTTTGATAGCCCTGGGTTTGCTCTAGCGGCGCGAAGGGATGAATCTGACCAAACTCAGGCCAAGTCACGGGGATCATTTCTGCCGTGGCATTCAGCTTCATCGTGCAGGAACCGAGGGGAATCATAGCTGTGGTCAGCGACAAATCCTTAGATTGCAGGCGATAAATGTAGCGCAGTAGCTCAGTTTCAGAATGGTATTGACTGAAAACTGGGTGGGTGAGATAGGTGCTAGTACGAGCAAAGCGATCGCTGAATTCAAGCTTGGCTTCTGTGGCTAACTCTTCAGGGGTGAAGTGCGGAGTTTGGTCGCCTGCAAAAACTTTGAATAGCGCCAGCAAATCATCGACTGATGTCGTCTCATCTAGAGAAACACCGATCGTATGAACATCAATCAGACGTAAATTGATTCGATGGGCGCTGGCCCGTTCCACAATGTCTAAGGCTCGTTTTTCGGCTATATCCACACGTAAGGTATCGAAATAGGGTGCTGAGCCCAGTTGATACCCTAACCGACTCAATCCTTCTGCCAGAGTCACGGTTAAGTGATGAATGCGTTGAGCAATGCGCTGTAAGCCACTAGGACCATGATAAACAGCGTACATACTAGCAATGACTGCCAGCAGCACCTGGGCCGTACAGATGTTGCTGGTAGCTTTATCTCGCCGGATGTGCTGCTCTCGTGTTTGTAGCGCTAAGCGTAAAGCAGGTTGCCCTTGAGCATCCTTGGAAACCCCTACCAATCGCCCAGGAATTTGCCGCTTATAAGTGTCTTTGGTAGCGAAGTAAGCAGCGTGCGGCCCGCCGTAACCCAGAGGTACGCCAAAGCGTTGGGTGCTCCCCACCACAATGTCTGCCCCAAATTCTCCTGGTGGCTTGATGAGCGTCAAGCTGAGGAGATCCGCTGCGACAGTTACTAAGGCTTTAGCTTGGTGGGCGCGCTGAACAAAGTCCTGATAATCGTAAATTGCGCCATCGGTGGCAGGGTATTGCAGGAGTGCCCCAAAAATCGGCTGGTCGAAGGCGAAGGTTTGATGGTTGCCTACCAAAATTTCAATGCCTAGCGCCCGCGCCCTTGTCTTCACGACTTCAATAGTTTGGGGATGGCAAGCCTCTGACACCCAAAATGCCTGCTCATCTCCCTTCGCTAGCCCGTAGCTCATCGTCATTGCTTCTGCGGCTGCCGTGCCTTCATCCAGCAGTGAAGCGTTGGCAATCTCCATACCTGTCAAGTCAATCACCATCGTTTGGAAGTTGAGCAGAGCTTCCAGGCGACCTTGAGCAATTTCGGGTTGGTAAGGGGTGTATTGGGTATACCAGCCGGGATTTTCGAGAATGTTGCGCTGAATTACAGGCGGCGTGATGCAGCCGTAGTAGCCCATGCCAATAAACGAGCGAAATACTTGATTTTCTGAGGCGATCACTTTTAGCTCTTGGAGCAATTCATATTCACTGCGTCCCTCCTCGAGTTGCAGCGGTTGCTGGAGCCGAATTCCTGGGGGTACAGCTTTGTCAATCAGGGCTTCTAAGCTAGAAAAACCCAATTCGGAAAGCATTTGATCCACTTCCACCGCGCTGGGGCCAAGATGGCGGTCTACAAATTCGTCTGTTAGGGGTAGTCCCCCCTGAATTTGGGTGGGCTGAGCCGCATGAGCACCACCATTGGTTCTTGGCATCTGAGATCCATTTGCGGTTGCTTTAGAAACGGTCACGGGGTCGATCGCGGCTAGGGGGTCAGATTTAGAATGGCTCAATCCAGTTGCACCTTGCTCGTAGGTAGAAGGCTCGGACATGAAAGACTCTGGCATGGAACGTAGGGACACAAGAAGGTCATTTCTGACCATTTTGCAATAGTTTGCAATGGATAGTTGACCCTGATTTCACCAGAGTGAGCTTGTGTCTCTTCTATTCTTGCTCAGCAAACTTGACTGTGCAGGGTCCAGAAGCGATCGCTTCTGCCAAGCCTTCAGAAGTCTTCCAATAAATTATGCGCCTTCGACTTGTTGGCGGTATTCTTCAGCCGTTAGGACTTCATCTAGTTCTTCCGACTCATCAATCCGAATCTTCAGCAGCCAACCTTCACCGTAGGGATCTTCTGCAACTTGTTCCGGCGCATCCACCATTGCCGTGTTGCGCTCAATTACAGTTCCTGTCACCGGCGCATTGAGGTCTTCGACAGCCTTGACTGACTCCACCGTACCAAAGGTTTCGCCTTTGACCAGCTTGTCACCAATCTCAGGTAGCTCTAGAAATACAATGTCACCCAGTTGATCGACGGCAAAGGCGCTAATACCAATCGTAGCGATATCGCCATCTAAGCGCACGTACTCATGGCTGTCTAGGTACTTTAGATCATCGGGATATTCGAAGGCCATACCAATTCCTCACCGGATATGTCACTACACTTCCAATAAGCTTGCAAGATTTAGCCGGTTCTGACAATGTCTTGGAGCCTATTTGGGCATAGTAGGAAGTATTCTTGCGGGTCTTACCGCCTTGCATCTCTCCACGTTAGTCCTCAATGAAGTCAAAAACACTCAAACGGCTGGTATTGGGTGAGTTTTCAGTCAAGCGCTTCGTCCGCTCCACCCTGTTGATCTATACGGTTCTATGCTTTTGCGCCTTCTTTTTGACCGATCGCCAAATTTTCCAACCGCAACCCGCTAGCTACCAGGATACTCAAACGACTCTGAAGCTGAAAACCGCCGATAGTGCCTTAATTTCAGCGATTTATCTGCCCAATCCTCAGGCCCAGTACACCATTCTCTACAGTCATGGCAACGCCGAAGATTTAGCGGATATTGAAGCAACGCTGATCACGATTCACGAAGCTGGTTTTGCCGTGTTTGCTTACGATTACCGAGGCTATGGTACCAGCCAAGGTCAGCCTTCCGAGCAACATGCTTACCAAGATGCCGATGCTGCCTATACCTATCTGACCCAAAAGCTCAAAGTCCCAGCGAATCGGGTTATTGCTTTAGGTCGCTCAGTTGGAGGTGGTGTTGCTGTTGATTTAGCGGCTCGTAAACCTGTGGCTGGCCTGATTGTGGAAAGCTCTTTTGTCACTGCTTTCCGCGTGGTTACTCGCGTTCCAATTGTCCCGTTCGACAAACTTGCCAATATTGCCAAAATTCGCCGCATTCAATGCCCAGTTTTGATTGTGCATGGCACTGCCGATGAAATCATCCCGTTTCAGCATGGAGAGCAGCTATTTCAGGCAGCGCGCTCTCCTAAGCAAAGTTTTTGGGTCGAGGATGCTAACCATGACGACCTAGTAGAGGTGGCTGGCCCGAGATATGCCCAGCAGTTACAAGCATTTGCTCAATTGGTAAAAAATTCGGAGGCAACATTCAAGTAGGAGAAAGCGATCGCTCCCCAGTCCTGAGTTAAGAGAAGCGATCGCCCTGATTCTTGAATGTTTGAGACCAGTTAAACCGTAATCGCTGAGTCAGTCTGAGCGGCTCCCACGGCACCGGAGTAAACCAAACCTCGATGGGTATCAAGAGTCAGAATGGCACCATCTCGAATAATTTCGGTCGCATTCTTAACTCCGACAATCACGGGTACCCCTAGACGTAAGCCAATCACTGCGGCGTGGCTGGTTAAGCTGTCGTCTTCAGTGATGATCCCAGCGGCCTTACGAATCATCTCTACATAATCAACACTGGTACAGGAGGTGACTAAAATGTCGCCCGGATTGAAGTTGCTGACTTCATTACTCGCGTGAGCTACTCGTGCCCGCCCACTAACTGAGCCTTGACCAATACCGATCCCTTTGCCCAAGACAGCCGTTACCACTTCCACCTTAATTAGGTCGGTGGAACCAGATACCCCTTGCAGGGTACCAGCAGTCATGACTACCAAATTACCTTCAGAGAGCAGCTCTTTCTCTTGAGCGACGTTGAGCGCGGCCTGGAAGGTTTGCCCAGTAGAGGGTAAGTCCAAAACTAGCAGGGGTTTGACGCCCCAAACTAGTTGCAACTGTCGTGCCACATCGACGTGAGGGGTAACGGCCAAAATGGGGGTATGAGGCCGAAATTTAGAAACGTTCCGAGCTGTGGCTCCCGTTTTGGTCAGCGTCATAATCGCAGAGGCATTTAGCTGTTCGGCAATGCGAGCGACCGCTTGGCTAATCGCATTGGGGATCGAGCGCCCGTCACTGTCGAGGTTGCGGCGAATCTGCTCTTGCTCGGTACGAATCGCAATCCGGGCCATCGTTGCCACCGCTTCAATGGCATACTTGCCAACTGCGGTTTCGTTCGACAACATTACGGCATCTGTACCATCCAGAATGGCGTTGGCTACGTCCGAGATCTCAGCGCGAGTGGGACGTGGATTGTTCACCATGCTATCTAGCATCTGGGTAGCGGTGATCACCGGAATACCCAACCGATTCGCTGTCGCAATCAGCCGCTTTTGCAAAATGGGGACATCTTCGGCAGGTAGCTCTACGCCCAAATCACCCCGCGCCACCATCACGCCATCACAGAGGCAAAGAACATCTTCCATCTGCTCAATGGCTTCGTGCTTCTCAATCTTGGCGATTACCGGGACTTGCTTACCTGCGTTGGAAATTAATTCTTTGATCTCCAACACATCCTGAGGATTCCGGACAAAACTGAGGGCGATCCAATCAACTCCTTGATCAAGCCCAAACATCAAATCTTTACGGTCTTTATCGGTCAATGCCTTGATCGACAGATAAACTCCTGGAAAATTAACGCCCTTGTTGTTGGAAAGGACGCCACCGACTACAACTTCGCAATGCAATTCTTTGCGATCGCGGTCTACTTTCTCGACTCGCATTTCCACTTTGCCGTCGTCGAGCAGAATAGTGGCACCTTCAGGCACTTCCTCGGCTAGTGGCTCGTACGTCACAGAGCTGATTTCATGGGTGCCAGGAACAGCGTGACTAGTCAATGTGAAGCGATCGCCACGCTTAAGAGTAATAGAACCGTCTTCAAAGCGGCCTAAACGAATTTTGGGTCCTTGGAGATCTTGCAAAATTCCGACAGGTTGATTCAGCTCAAAAGAAATCTGCCGAATCAGCCGAATGCTGCGTTGATGATCTTCATGCGTCCCATGAGAAAAGTTAAGACGCAGAGTAGTTGCACCCGCTTCAATCAGGGCACGTAGAACTTCTGGGCTACTAGTGGCGGGGCCAATCGTTGCGACGATTTTTGTCCGACGCGGAGAGTTACGCAGTTGCATGGATTCCAAGAAGGTAAAAATAGACTGAAGGAGACCCTACCGCTGATGTCCTCAGGATACTGGCTTAGCGGTGACTTGCTGCACTTTCCAGCCTTGGCATGGAATGAAATCCCGAAGTGAGGTGCAACAAGAAAATAACTCTAAACTATCAATAGTCGCATGCGTTGATAGCAAAGAATTAACGGTTGAGAAAAATGCTGTTGCCTCTTGGCAAGGCGGCAACAGGGATACTACCACGTTTGACTAGTCCCTTTTGCAAAAACCTGCAAGGGCAAGCGACAGAATCTTTAGGTGCCTTCAGTCTCTAGGGTGCGTTCCATCAGGTTTAGTAGGTTAGTTGTTCGGTGCGCTAAAAATACTAATTTGCAAAACCCACCCTGTTTTAATTTTTACCTAACGAAAATTGGCTGGATTGAGGCGAGGATTGTTGCGAGTAGACATACCTTGACCTAGCTTGCTGCCTGTTCCACCATCAGCGGGATCAAGGAAGGGCCGCAAGTTGATGTTGCTAGAGCGCTCCTGCCGCCCGCCTAGAAGCGAGACACCTAAGTTAACCAATTCGTCCAGCTTGTCACCTCCCCGGCTGCTGGCGCTTACAGAACTATTGCCTACACGACTGCTACCTACAAACGTATTAGCTGCTTGAGTTTGTTGGCCACTGTCAGCAATCGTCAAGTTTTGGAAGACGCGATCGCGAGTCGTCAGCGGGTCTTGATTCGGCGGGACTGTCAGAACGATGCGACAAGTTGAATTTTTCTCGGTGGTAACACAAACTGTGTTGTAGTTATTTTCCACCGCTGTTCGCATTTCCTGTAGGCCATCAGGACGGTAGAGTTCTAAACGACGACTGATTTCTTGACAACGAGCTTGAGGAGTCCAACCACCGCCTAGTTGGCTGGGTGTCGCCCAGGGATAGGATTCGCTAGGACGGCTCTCTGGGTGATAAACCACCGTGTACTGGCCGTTGAGCATTTCACAAGTAAAGCGGGGTCTATTTGCCACGCTAGTTTGAGTAGAGCCGCTACTTGGGTTTGTCGTAGGTGTAGACTCCGAATTTTCAGCCTCTGTTTGTACTTGAATATCCTTTGATGCTGATCCGGAACTGGTAGGTGTGGCAGCGATCGCGCTACCAGTCATCCCTGCGAATAACCCACCACCTAAGAACACCACAGCTCCTGTAGCCAAACTTGTAGCCTTAAAAGTAAGAAACGTTAGCTTGAAACGACCTTGAGAATTACCTTGAGATTGCAATAACACCATAATCAAAGCCTCTTCAGAGTGAATGACAACTAATCACCGCAACACCACCCCTGATGTAACAAAGCCCTGATGCACCTAATGCGATAGAGCACTCCTACAACCCTGATAACAATTCAGACCTAGCATTTACATCGGAAGATCCGCCGACCTAGGAGGGTGATTTCACCGAGTCTTCATTGAAGTTGGGTTTCTGCTGAAGTGTTTAAAGCTGAGGTTGTCAGGCAACGTCCGTGAACTTCTGAGGTTAAATTGCTCTTGTTACTCTAAAGTTGGCTCAAATTATTTAATTTGACGCTACTGTTAGCGCAGCTCTGATTAGATGAGCTAGTTTCACAAAACTTTATTATTCCGCATTCGTATCGTATACTACGCGAGGATGACCAACAAGGAGTATTGATAACGATGTCGGAGGCAGTAAAGCCCCTGACAGTGCCGAAGGAGTTAATGGGTCCTCCGGGTCAATTTAACCCGACGCTGCTAATGTTCCTGGCAGCGGTAGCCATAGAAATCCTATCGATACTGGGTTACTGGTGTTGGGAATGGCTTGACTGGTGCTGCTTTAGCATGACTGTCATTGCTCTACATATGGTGGGGACGGTGATTCATGATGCATCCCACAATGTGGCACATCGCAATCGCATCATCAATGCCGTTATGGGACATGGCAGTGCCTTAATGCTGGGTTTTTCTTTCCCAGTCTTTACGCGCGTGCACATGCAGCATCATGCCAATGTGAATGATCCAGACAACGACCCCGATCACTTTGTTTCGACCGGGGGGCCGCTCTGGTTTATTGCGGCTCGTTTCATGTACCACGAAATTTTCTTTTTCCGCCGTCGGCTATGGCGGAAGTCCGAGTTATTGGAGTGGTTTCTCGCTCGCCTAGCCGTCGGTGCTCTAATTTACACAGCCTGCCAGCACGACTTTCTGGGCTACATTTTCAATTTTTGGTTTGTGCCTCTGGCAGTTGTAGGGTTAGCTCTGGGCTTATTCTTTGACTATTTGCCCCACCGACCTTTTCAGGAGCGCGATCGCTGGAAGAACGCTAGAGTCTACCCCAACCGGATTCTGAACCTGCTGATTATGGGTCAGAACTACCATCTGATCCATCATCTGTGGCCTTCTATTCCCTGGTACAACTATCAGCCTGCTTACTATGCCACTCAGCCTTTGTTAGACGCTAAGGGTTGCCACCAATCGCTGGGTTTATCGGAGACTAAAGACTTTTGGCACTTTGTGTACGATGTCTTCCTAGGCATTCGTTTTCATCGCCCGCGATCGCTGGAGTCTTCAGAGGTAAACACTCCTATAAGCCAAGCTAGCCCAGCCAACAGTAGCTTAGAGGTAGCTCAGGGCTTGGAAGTTCACAGTTGACCAGTCCAGTTAAACCCGGCTTAAACCACTAAAAAAGGGAGCAAGACTTAACCCTGCTCCCTTTTTTAGTGATTGAACTTAGTTAACGATGAGACTTAACGACGGGCGATGCCAAGCCTGTTTGAGCCAAGATCCAATCGGGTCTTAAGCTCTTGGCTTGACGGAGATAGGGATGATAGATTTCGACGTGCGGATTCGGAGTGTTGAAATGAATCAGGAAGCGAATGCAACGCTCCAAACTGCCTTCAACGTGCATTTGTTGCACATCTAGCAAAGGAACATTCTGCCAACGGGGACGATCACGCGCTACTGAAGCCGGAAAGATGGCGTCCAAGTCGCGGGTAACTGAGAACGTCGCACTGATAATTTCTTCTGGATCGAGTTGATTATGAGCTTCTAGCTCATCTAACAGCTCAGCGACTGCTTCTCGAATTGCCTCAGCCGTATTTTCTGAGGCAGTTGTTGCACCACGAATTGCCCGAACTCTCCATTCCACGCCATCATCCTCCGTCATGTGATTAAACCAAGGTTCATCAAGTTGAATTTTTATGGCTCAGATTATCTAACCTGAGCGATCGCAACGATAACTGAAAATCTTGACAATGCGAGCCAATGTTAACAAAATCTAGGATTTTCAAGGCATTAAATTGTCAATTCTGGGCAAGTGGTTCGCTAAGGTCGGTAAAGCCACAAAGGTAGACCACTGGTAGACAATTCAAACTCCATCCAATCGAGGCAAGCCCTGACTCCAGAGCGACTTTGACTCGTACTAGGAACAACACGACTCCAGAAGGGCTTGCGTTCTTCCAAGTTGTAGCAACGAGTTTTTTCTGGATCAAGACCTGCAAGTTCTGCCGCCCAGCGACGAGCATCTTCTTCGGTGCCTAAGCGATCTACAAGCCCTAGTTCTTGGGCTTGCTCACCTGTGAAAACTCTCCCATCTGCAAAGCTTTTAACTGTATCCACCGCTAATTTGCGGGCTTCAGCCACAGTCTGCACAAACTGTAGGTAGCTTGTGTCAATCAACGATTGCAAAATATGGGCTTCTGGCTCTGTCAGCTCTCGGTCAAAAGCCAAAATATCTTTGTAGGGACCAGATTTGATCACTTTGAAGGAAACGCCTACTTTTTCTAGAAGACGCTCTAAGTTATTGCCCCGGAGAATTACCCCAATGCTGCCAGTGATGGTACCCGGATTGGCGACAATGTAATTTGCGCCCATGCCGATGTAAACGCCACCTGATGCAGAAATATTGCCGAAGCTGGCAACAATTTTGATTTTTTCGCTCAGACGTTTGAGCGCACTGTAGATTTCTTGGGAGTCCCCGACAGTACCACCAGGGCTATCAATCCGTAGGAGCAGAGCGGGAAATTCTCTTTCTTCTACTGTCTTGAGAGCTTCTAAAACTCGCTTGCGGGTTGCTCCTGCGATCGCCCCTGAGACTTCAATACGAGCAATTTGTTTTCGAGACCGAGGCTTGAAAGGCCAAATCATGAGTAATTGAGAACCAGTACGAAATGATGTCAGTCAATTTTGAGGTAGAGACCGACTCAGACTGGTATGACAGCCTAAGTTTTCAGCTTTCCTCAAGGAGCTGAAGCTGACCAGCAGGTTAAAAGTATTGCACTGTTAGCTGGAGCGGTCTGACTCCTAGTGTGCCTTAATTCTTAGACGATTGGATTGAAAGTATTGGGGTTGCTACTGCTAGGGCACTAGGATTCTGCTGGATCCAGAAACCTGATCTGTTGCTCAGAATCAGCCGTTTGCTCAAACTTCGGTACCGCAGTAGTAAAACGAGTATGTTTAAATAAGTTACTTAACATAAGTATATAACTCAGTACAATTAATTAAAGCTGTACTGCAAGCTGTAGCTCAGTTTTCTCAATCACTCAGCATCCTAGATGAGATTAGGATGCGGGCCTAAGGTTTAGTATTTGGCACCGCCCAGTCCTTCCCGGAGTTATTGCATGCACCTAAGACTCTCTGAATCAAAGTTACCCGTAGCACCACTCCTTTTGATTGCGCCCTTTTTTCTCTGGGGCACGGCGATGGTAGCGATGAAAGGAGTCATTCCGCAGACTACCCCTATGTTTTTAGCAGGGGTGCGCTTGGTGCCTGCGGGGATGATGATTTTAGGGGTCGCAGCGATGATGCGACGACCGCAACCACGGGGTTGGACAGCTTGGCTCGGAATTTTGAGTTTTGCCTTGGTGGATGGAGCTTTATTTCAAGGCTTTTTAGCAGAAGGATTGACTCGTACCACTGCGGGTTTAGGGTCAGTCATGATTGACTCTCAACCGTTGGCTGTGGCTCTGCTGGCCTGTTGGCTGTTTGGCGAACACATTGGCTTGTGGGGTTGGCTCGGTTTAGGCTTAGGCGTGCTGGGTATTAGCTTGCTAGGGCTACCCGATGAATGGATTTGGGGATTACTGCAAGGGCATTTTGCGATCGCTTCCTTCCCTTCAGCCCCAGAACTACTACAGCAACTGTTCCAGAATGGCGAATGGTTGATGCTTTTAGCGGCTCTGTCTATGGCCGTAGGCACCGTCATGGCTCGCTTAGTCTTTCGCTATGCTGATCCGGTCACAGCCACTGGGTGGCATATGATATTGGGAGGTCTGCCACTTTTTGCGTTTTCATCGCTGTGGGAGTCTGAGCAGTGGGTGCATCTAGACTTTTCTGGGTGGATGGCATTGAGCTACTCCACTGTCTTTGGTAGTGCGATCGCTTATGGCTTGTTCTTTTACTTTGCCTCTAGCGGTAGCCTAACCAGCTTGAGCGCTTTGACATTTCTGACACCTGTGTTTGCCTTACTGTTTGGTAATTTATTCTTAGCGGAAGTGTTAAGTCCTTTGCAGTGGTTTGGGGTGGGTCTGACCTTGGTTAGCATTTATCTGATCAATCAGCGTGAGGCGATCGCCCGGAAGCTTCAGGGTGCTACTGCATCAGAACCGGTGTCCCTACTTGAGGAAACGGTCGCTGCAACTGTAGAACTATTACCTCAATCTGGCGGTAATATCAGCGATGTTACGAGGGTGCCTCTGCAAATTACCGACGCGGAATCTAAAATTTTGCAGTAATAGTGCGACTAACCCAGGTTATTTATAGATCATGTCCTGTTTTTAGAAGGCTTTTTGATTCCGTAAAACTAAGGAATCTTTTGAAGGCCCATGAGAGTCAAAGCCGCTATGTTAATTTGCAACGATCGCACTCTCACTGCTTGCCCTGGTTGTAGTCTTTAAGCCTTGGGTTTATTTATGACGCTCTACCGCTCCACTTTACTCCTGCTTACCTGTGTCACTTTCCTCGGTGTCATCCCTGAGCCAGCAAGGAGTTACACGGGAGTCCGCTCTAGGGCATCTGCACCTGAGGCTCCTAGCCCTCTCTTACTCGCCAGCTCACTTAACTTAGCCCAATCCCCACCTGTCGTGGGTGATTCAGCTACTGCACCTACAACTGCTAGCTCGTCGCCTAGCAGCATTACGCCTGGCACAACGCTGCAACCTGGTGCTCAAGGACCAGCGGTGAAACAGTTGCAAACCACCCTGAAGCTTTTAGGCTACTTTGATGGCGCTGCCGATGGAACTTACAGCCCGAGTACTGAGACTGCTGTTTTAAATTTTCAAAAAGCGATCGGTCTCAGTCCAGATGGGGTTGCAGGTCCAAGCACGCTCTCTCGCTTACAAGAGTTACAGAGCGCTAAAACTGAGGCTCCGAAAACAACTCCAACCCCCGCTCAAGAGGCTAAATCTGCTGGACCGCAACGGAGTTGGTTAGGTTGGTTGGTGGGTGTAATCGCGATCGCAGCCATTGGAACTGGAATTTTATATTCACTGCTAAGGGCGAGCGGCCAGTCGAAACAACCGAAGACTTTAGCAGGTCGTGATTCTTCCCCGCCCAGCTTATCTGGAGCAGACACTAATCCTGTAGAGCCGTCAGTTTCTAGTCCTCATACTCCTGCCGTGGAGGTGAGCAGCAATGGCCACAGTGTTCCGGCGATCGCGGTTGATGGCAATCAGTCAGAGGCATCTAGTGAAACCTCTAATTCCAAGTCGTTGCCTGTCCGAGAAACCACACGACTAGCCAAAATCAATATTGTTGAGGAATTGGTTAAGGATCTACGCAGCCCAGATCCTGCTAAGCGGCGGAAGGCCATTTGGGAACTAGGGCAACGGGGTGATACTCAGGCAGTACAGCCGTTAGTCGACTTAATGATTGACTCTGACTCTAAGCAACGCAGCTTAATTTTGGCTTCCTTGTCGGAGATTGGCGTACGGACCCTGAAGCCGATGAATCGAGCTTTAGCGATTTCCTTGCAAGATGAAAATCCAGAAGTACGGAAAAATGCGATCCGCGACATCACCCGGATTTATGATCTGGTCGGCCAAATTAGCCAACTGCTGCGTCATGCGACAGAAGATCCGGATGCAGAAGTGCAAGAGACGGCACGTTGGGCACTCAATCAAGTGAACCGGATTAAGACGATTGCCAATGTGGAAAGCGTCCCAGCGCTGAAAAATTCTGTGAGTCCACCAGAAAGCTTACCTGAGAGTCTCTCCGATCCCTAAAAACTTTCTTGACCCTGTGGTTGGTCAGGATTAATTTGTTCTTTTCATCAGTACTCAATGGGTACAATTATTTCCCTAGATAGTCCACTCAAACTTTTGTTTGTTTCTACTTCCGTGGGGCCTTTAGGGTCTGGCTTAGGCGGTGGGGTTGAGCTAACGTTGCACAACATTGCTCTAGAACTGATGAGCCGGGGCCACTCGTTGCAGATTCTTGCCCCTACAGGTTCCAGCTTGCGGACGCTGCCGATCATCGAAATTGCCGGAGAGTTGCAGACCACTGCTCAAACTCAGTTGAGAACTGACCCTATCGTGATGCCAGGTGCAGCGGTGCTGGCCAATATGTGGGATTATGCTCGTCGAGTTGCGCCAGATTACGATTTGTTGGTGAATTTTGCCTACGATTGGCTGCCCTTTTACTTAACTCGATTTTTTCCACGTCCGATCGCGCATTTGGTGAGTATGGGTTCGCTTACCGATGCAATGGACCAAATTATTGGACAAGTAGCAAGGCAATTTCCTCGCACGATCGGAGTACACAGCCAAGCTCAAGCGGCCACGTTTTCCTTTGCAAGCCACTGTCGTTGTTTGGGTAATGGATTTGATTTGTCTCTGTATCAATTCTGTGGAGAACCCCAGCCTTGGCTAGGGTGGGTTGGGCGAATTGCCCCCGAAAAAGGTTTGGAAGATGCGATCGCGGCGGCTCAGGAGACAGGTATGCCACTGAAAATCTTGGGTGCGATGCAAGATGCTGCCTATTGGCAACAACTTTGCCAAAGCTATCCCAAGGCTCCAGTTGAATACTTGGGTTTCCTCCCCACTATTGAGTTGCAGGAAGTATTACGCCAGTGTCGTGCCTTGTTAGTCACACCCCGCTGGGTGGAAGCCTTTGGCAATGTGGCGATTGAGGCTTTAGCCTGTGGCGTTCCGGTGATTGCCTATCGACGGGGTGGGCCAGCGGAAATCGTGAAAGATGGCAAGACGGGTTGGCTAGTAGAACCAGATAGTGTGTCTGGTTTAGTGGCGGCGATCGCCAAAATTGACCAAATCGATCGGGCGACCTGTCGCCAACAAGCTGAGGCGGAGTTTTCGCAAGCGGCAATGGGCGATCGCATGGAAGAATGGTTTGCAGACATTCTGGGAATAACACTGAGGCCAGCATGAACTGCCAACTTCCTCCCTTCCTCAAACCTGGCGATCGCTTGCGGGTGATTGCCCCTAGCGGCACATTGCGAGAATTGAATGCCTTTCAGCAAGGGCTAGAAATTTGGCGATCGCGTGGCTATGAGGTAGAACTTACCCCTGGTTTTGATGCTCGGTGGGGATATTTGGCAGGAGATGATCTGAGCCGTCGCCAGCAGCTAGAAACTGCATTAAAAGATCCAGATTGCCAAGGAATTCTTTGTGCCAGAGGCGGTTATGGCGGGGCGCGCCTGCTAGAGGATTGGCATTGGCCGCCGACACCACCTAAATGGTTGATCGGTTTTTCTGATATCACTAGCTTGCTGTGGAGCCTAAGCCAGCAAGAAGTTTCTGGGGTTCATGGCCCTTTGTTGACCACTTTAGCCGCTGAGCCAGATTGGTCGGTTGAGCGTTTATTTGGCTGGGTGGAAGGACGTAACTCCCTAGCTCCTCTGTCAGGACAAGGTTGGGGAGGCGGGCAAGCCAGGGGAATTTTGCTACCTGCTAACTTGACGGTTGCAACTCACTTGCTGCATACACCGCATCAACCGCAGCTAGCAGGTGTCATCTTAGCCTTCGAGGATGTTTCGGAAGCGCCCTACCGAATTGACCGAATGCTGACACAATGGCGCTTGAGCGGGGCGTTTCAAGCCGTGCGCGCGATCGCATTGGGGCGCTTTAGCCAATGCCAACCCCCTGCTAATGTGCCCAGCTTTAGCATCGAAGAGGTGTTGCGCGATCGCCTCAGCGACCTTAACATTCCCATTGTTTCTGACCTGCCTTTCGGTCACGATGGCCCCAATGCTGCATTGCCAGTCGGTAGACTCGTCACCTTAGATGGTGATCAAGGACAGTTAGAGTTTGAGTAAAGTTAGGGTTTGAGTAAAGATTGAGGCTAGCTGGATCGCCTAGAAGCTGGACATTAAGTGATTAACCACTCCAGTTTGCTGAGTGTCACTTTGTTGTTTAAGGGTGCTGCGGGCTTGACTTAGCACTACCTTGGCTTCCATAAACTTGCCCTGCTGAATCAACACTTGGCTCCAGCCTAGATAAGGAGCGGCTAACTGCGGATCGGCTTCAATCGCTTGGCCAAAGGCAGCGATCGCTTCGGAATTTTTGCCTTGTTTTGCTAGTAAAGCTCCTTTGGCTGTGTAGGCTTCAGCGTAGTTCGGCTTGGTCTCAATGGCTTGCTCAAAAGCCGCTAGAGCTTCAGGCAGTTGACCTGCGGCTCGGAAGGAGAAGCCTTGCTCTAACAGATCAGCTGCTTGAAGTTTGTTAGCAGGCGCTTTATTGGCGATCCCAAAGCCGTAAGCAGAGGCGGCGATCGCTGCGGTTAAACCAATGGCGATCGGAAACTTAAACCACCATGAATTAGAAACTGGCATTGCTTTTACTCAGTGTTTTTGCGATTATTTATGTTAAAAAAATTACTTAAGATGCCCCTTGGCCGTAATTTGACTCTATCAAAGCCAGAAACACTGAAGAGACCCAAGAACCAATCTTTTTGGAGTCTTTATAGACAGAGGAGTAAAAGCATTAAAAGCATCAAGGAAGTGTAATCTAACCAAGATTCGGCCTCTGTACACTGAGCTGATAGGTTATTTGTAACCCGGTTTTGGCACTGGGCAAACCCAAGCCCCGCTTTCGCGAAATAGTTGGGTTAACGAATCGAAAATTGTTGTAAACCTACAGGTAACAAAAAACCTGCCTGATACTAGAACCAGACAGGTTATTGAGTTGGTTAACGAATCGATTAACAATTTCTATTCGGCGGTTTCAGTTTGCTCGGATAAACGTTGCAGCGAGATCCTAGCCGACTCTGAAACATGGGGATGACCGTCTTTCTCTAGAAACTTCAAAGCTGAGACACTTTTAGGACTTGGGAGATGACCTAACGCTTCAGCGAGGCGTTGGCGAACTAGCCAGTCTTCGGATTGAGCAAACCGCAGAATCTTGTCTACTGCCTCTACGGCTTTAATTTCACCTAGGGCCGCGATCGCCGCTTGTTGCACCACAATCTCACGGCTGTCTAGCGCTTGAACTAACACATCATAAGCTCGGTGATCCTTCAAGTTGCCTAGAGAGACCGCTGCACTGAAACGCACGAGCCAATCTGTATCTTCATAAAAAGCGCGAGACAACGGCTCTAACGCCCGAGGATCGGCTAAATAACCTAAGGCTCCAGCCGCATCAGCCCGAATGCCATAATCTGGGTCGTTCTCTAGCAGGCGGATCAAAATGGGGTAGCACTCTTCGGTGGGTTTGATGCCTAAGGCAAACACAGCCATTGAGCGGATTTGTAAGTTTTCATCGTCCAGGACTTTTTTAATCAGGGGTACTGCCTCAGCCGCTGAAACTCCCCGTAAAGAAGCCAAAGCCAACATGCGATCGCGTGAGTTTTCGCTTTCTAGCTGGCTGGCAATTTGTTCTAGATGAGAATGAGTCATATACTTTAATCTTGCTATATTACAAATTTTTACACTTTCTCCCTTGCACAGGGGAGTGTTGATTTCACTCCATCCAGTTAAACAAAAGTAGAAAATGCTGAAAAGCTTCTGAGGTAGTAGTTCGCAGAAACTTTAGAGGCCAACCATGACAATATTATTCTTATTAAGATTCATAAAGAATATAAAAATCAACTATAAAAACTTAAATATTTTTTCAGTAATCAAAAAACTTGAGACCACTAATAAAGATTGCCTCGCTTTTCCCAACTGCTGGAGTTGGAAAGGCGAGGCAACGACATGAGCGGAGATGGAACCAATATCGCTAGGGTCTTTGAGTCGCGATCGCCAAACGTGCTCCCGGAACGCGACGCAAGCGATCCATCACCTGCACAACTTGGCCATGCCTGACGTTTTCGTCTGCGTTCAAAACTACGATCGACTCTTGGCCAGAGGGAATCAGGTTGCGTACCCCTACCTCTAAAGCATCTAGTGGAATCGCTTGGCGGTTGAGGGCAATTTGGCCTTGCGGGTCAATCGTGATTGTGATGCGAGTCGAGCTTTGGGACTGAGCAGTTGCCGCTTTGGGAAGATTGACAGGTAACCCTTGAGAACTGGTCAGATAGAGCGATGAGAGGATAAAAAAGGTCAAAATGGCAAAGATTACATCGATCATCGGCACGATGTTAATCTGTGGCGGCACATCCGGTTCAGAGGGTAGACGCATCAGTTCCTCTCGCTGGTAACGACGTTAGAGCCATTGTAGCGGTGCTGCCGCGGTCTACGAGGCTTCGACTGCATCCGGTACTGCCTCTACAGTATGTCGGGGTTGGCCTGGTAAGGCGGCGATCATGGCATCTAATACTTTGGCCACTGGAATAATTTCTAGATCAATATCAGGAACGGTTTGCCCTTTAGGAATGATGGCGCGTTTGAATCCCAGTTTGGCGGCTTCCTTCAGGCGCAGCTCAATCTGCGAGACTGGGCGAATTTGTCCGCCTAAGCCTACTTCCCCAATTAAGACAGTTTTGGCATCGACGACGCGATCGCGGAAACTAGCAGCGACAGCAACAGCCACACCCAAATCAGCCGCAGGTTCGCCGACATTAAGGCCACCCGACGAAGCGACGTAAGCATCTAGTTTAGAGAGGGGAATGCCGACCCGCTTTTCTAAAACTGCCAAAATTTGCAACAAGCGATTGTACTCAATCCCTGTGGTGGAGCGACGAGGGGAGCTATAGCTGGTAGGACTAACCAGCGCTTGGAGTTCTACGACGATGGGACGGGTGCCTTCGCAAGCCACAATCGTTGCCGTGCCAGGCGCAACCTCTTCTCGATTGCCTAAAAACAGCTCGGATGGATTAGAAACTTCTGCTAATCCACGATCGGCCATTTCAAAGACACCTAGCTCATGAGTTGCCCCAAAACGATTTTTCACTGAGCGCAATAGGCGGTGGCTAGCAAAGCGATCGCCCTCAAAATACAACACCGTATCAACTAAGTGCTCCAGTACCTTAGGCCCCGCGATCGCCCCCTCTTTCGTGACGTGCCCCACAATAAACAGCGTAATGTGCTCGCGCTTAGCCACATGCATCAAAGCTGAGGTGCATTCGCGCACCTGGGATACAGACCCAGGAGCAGAGCCTAGAGCTGAATAGTAGAGCGCTTGAATGCTATCAATCACTGCCACTGTCGGTTTTAAGGATTCCAACTCTGCCAGAACGGTTTCTAGATCTGTTTCTGGCAAAACATATAAGTTTGGCCCCGGATCTCCCGTCGCTGCGGCAGCCTCTTCCGCTGAACGTTGCTGCAACTGCACAGGGGGCTGCTTGCCAATGCCCAATCGATGCGATCGCAGCTTCACTTGCTGCCCAGACTCCTCTGCACAAACATAGAGCACCCGATGCTGAGAACCTAGCTGATTAGCGACCTGTAGTAACAAGGTGGATTTACCAATCCCTGGATCTCCGCCAATTAAGACCAAAGAACCAGGCACAATCCCGCCTCCTAAGACGCGATCTAACTCTGTATAGCCAGAAGAAACACGCGCTTGCGGATGATCAGAAATTTGCTCGAAGGTGAGAGATGAGCGAGCCTGCACAGAGGTAGTTGATGAGGCACGTTTTTTACCATTGAGGCGAGCGGTAGCAGTCAAACCAATCGGAGTGGCAGCAGCAGGGTTAGATTTAACGATCTGCTCTTCTAAAGAGTTCCAAGCATGACACGATGGGCACTTCCCAAAATACTGCGGGGATTCGGCAGCACATTGGTTGCAAACATAGTGGGATCGAGTTTTGGGCATTACTTAACTATTCTTAAATACTCTCAAAGACGGATTAATTGTTAAGAAAAACCGAAAGGCAATAATGATGAGAGTTTCAGCGGCATTCAACCGTCTAAATAGGGTACTATCTTAATGATAAAGTACTAAAAATTAACTATCAGAAATCCTACTTACAGGAGCGTTGGATAAGTTGGAAAATCACAAAGAAAAGATACTAGTAGTTGATGACGAAGCCAGTATCCGCCGCATCTTAGAAACTCGGCTTTCGATGATTGGCTACGATGTCGTCACGGCTGCTGATGGTGAAGAAGCCTTAGACACATTTCGCAATGCTTCACCTGATCTGGTTGTTTTAGATGTAATGATGCCGAAGCTAGATGGCTACGGTGTATGTCAGGAGCTTCGTAAGGAGTCCGATGTGCCGATCATCATGCTAACAGCCTTAGGTGATGTCGCCGATCGCATTACTGGGCTAGAGCTGGGTGCGGATGATTATGTGGTGAAGCCCTTCTCACCCAAAGAGTTAGAAGCTCGAATTCGCTCGGTGCTGCGTCGGGTAGAGAAGACGGGCACTTCAGGGATTCCTAGCTCTGGCGTGATCCATGTCAATGCTCTGCGCATCGATACTAACAAGCGCCAAGTTTACAAAGGTGACGAGCGGATTCGGCTGACTGGAATGGAATTCAGTCTCTTGGAACTACTGGTGAGCCGTTCCGGAGAACCCTTCTCTCGCTCAGAAATTTTGCAGGAAGTTTGGGGCTACACACCTGAGCGCCACGTAGATACCAGGGTTGTAGATGTTCACATTTCTCGCCTGCGGGCCAAGTTGGAAGATGATCCCAGCAATCCTGAATTGATCCTGACTGCACGCGGCACTGGCTATCTATTCCAGCGGATTGTTGAGCCTGGTGCAGATGAGTAAGGCTCAGTTCATCGCTGTTGATCAGAGCTAACTACGCCCGCTTACTTTTCTACTCTTTCTTGCTGCATCGGTTTCACTCACTGTGGCTGATTGGATGCGTACCAACTACTTTTCGGCTAGGCTCCAAGCAAGGGCTTAGCCGCCTGGTAAAGCAGTAGACGCGATCGCTCAGCCTTGACAGCTACAGCTTGAGTGGCATAATTTTGGCGAATCTTTGCACTTCCGCAAAATTTGTTGAAGTGACTGAGTAGACTGTTAGTAATTGAAGATGGCGTAGAAGCCATCTGATAAAATTTGTAAGGTTTCTATAACTTTGATCAATGGGACCAACTCGGGCACGGATCGCAATCGATGCTATGGGCGGGGACCACGCCCCTGCTGAAATAGTCGCTGGAGCGCTGCGAGCGCAAGAAGAACTCGGTATTGAAGCTTTGCTAGTGGGAGACCCTGACCAAATCCAGGCTTACCTCAAGCAACATAATAGCTCTGCTCATCTCGAAATCATTCCATCCGAAGGCACAATCGAGATGAATGAGGAGCCACTGGGTGCCCTAAAGCGGAAGCCTAAGGCATCTATTAATGTGGCAATGGATTTGGTTAAGCAGAAGCGAGCTGACGCAGTGGTTTCTGCGGGGCACTCAGGGGCAGCAATGGCGGCAGCATTACTGCGCTTGGGGCGGTTGCGTGGCATTGATCGACCTGCGATCGGAGCTGTGTTGCCAACCCTAGTGGCTGGAAAGCCAGTGCTAATTCTAGATGTTGGTGCCAATGTTGATTGTCGCCCGAAGTTCTTAGAGCAGTTTGCCCAGATGGGTACTATCTACAGCCAGTATGTTCTGGGTGTTTCAACTCCCAAAGTTGGCTTGCTCAATATTGGTGAAGAACCTTGCAAGGGCAATGACCAAGCTGTTCGCACCCATCAAATGTTGCAAGATAACCCCAAAATCCCATTTGTCGGCAACGCTGAGGGCCGCGATGTTCTATCAGGTCAGTTTGATGTGATCGTCTGCGATGGTTTTGTCGGTAACATTCTGCTGAAATTTGCTGAGGCAGTGGGTGAAGTTGCTTTGCAAATTCTGCGAGAGGAATTGCCGCAAGGTCTGAATGGCAAGTTGGGGGTCACGCTATTAAAGCCGAATCTGAAGCGCATTAAGCAGCGGATGGACCACGCAGAGCATGGGGGCGGTCTGCTTCTAGGTGTGGATGGTGTTTGCATTATCAGTCATGGTAGCTCTCAAGCACCTTCTATCTTTAATGCGGTGCGACTAGCGAAGGAAGCTGTTGATCATCAAGTTTTAGATCGGATTCAGTCGTGTTATGGAAGAAAGACGGCTCCTGCAAGTGAGGGAGAGTAGTCGTGTTGCCATCTGGAATTGCGATTACTGGGAGTGGGTCAGCTGCTCCCAAAACTGTGTTAGACAATGCAGGGTTGAGCCAGGTCGTAGAAACCTCAGATGAGTGGATTGCCACTCGAACGGGAATTCGGGAACGAAAACTGGCCAGTCCACAGGTTTCTCTGGCGGCGATCGCGACTGAGGCGGCTCAAAACGCGATCGCCATGGCAGGAATTACAACGGCTGACCTCGACCTGATCATTCTGGCGACTTCGACTCCAGACGACTTATTTGGCACCGCTAGCAAAATTCAAGCGGAACTGGGCGCTACCAAAGCAGTCGCTTTTGATTTGACTGCGGCTTGCTCTGGTTTCGTGTTTGGCTTGGTGACTGCGGCCCAATTTATTCGTACTGGCGTTTACAAAAACGTCTTGTTGATTGGGGCAGATATGTTGTCCCGCTGGGTCGATTGGTCCGATCGCCGCACTTGTGTGCTGTTTGGGGATGGCGCAGGTGCGGTAGTCATCCAAGCCAATGAGAGCGATCGCCTGCTGGGATTTGAAATTTGTAGCGATGGCACCCAGAATAGTTCACTCAATTTGAGTTACCAACCTCAGCCTCAAGAACTCCTGCCTGGCGTGACAGTGGGTCTAGGCTCCTATCAACCCGTGACTATGAACGGGCAGGAAGTGTACCGCTTTGCGGTCAAGCGAGTTCCAGAAGTCATCGAAAAAGCCCTCTACCGAGCAGAACTCAGCGTTGATCGAATTGACTGGTTGCTATTGCATCAGGCGAATCAACGCATTCTTGATGCCGTGTCCCAACGGTTAAAGGTGCCTGCCGAGAAAGTGATTAGCAACTTAGCCCGGTACGGGAATACTTCTGCTGCTTCTATTCCCATTGCCCTAGATGAAGTAGTGCGACAAGGTCAAATTAAACCTGGAGATGTAATTGCAGCTTCCGGCTTTGGGGCTGGGCTGACCTGGGGAGCGGCAATTTTCCAGTGGGGCCGATAAGTGATAAAGTTTGAATCTTGATCTGCTGATATCAACTAGACATGACAAAGACGGCATGGGTGTTTCCTGGACAGGGGTCTCAGGCAATTGGGATGGGGGTAGATCTGCTAGAGCTACCCGAAACAAAAACCAAGTTTGAGCAAGCAGAGCAGATCTTGGGTTGGTCGGTTCTGGCAGTCTGTCAAAGTGAAGAAGACAAGCTATCGCGTACCCTCTATACCCAGCCTTGTCTTTATGTTGTGGAAAGCATTTTAGTTGACTTGATGCAAGCCAAAGGGCAACAGGCTGATTTGGTAGCAGGTCATAGCTTAGGCGAGTATGTAGCACTTTATGCAGCTAAAGCTTTTGATTTTGAGTCTGGGCTGCGCTTGGTGAAGCGTCGGGCTGAACTGATGGATAGTGCCTCTGATGGCATGATGGCGGCTGTGATCGGCTTCGATCGCGAGCAACTAGAGCAACAGATTGCTCAAACTGCTGATGTGGTCTTAGCCAATGACAACAATGCAGGCCAAGTGGTGATTTCTGGCACTCCAACTGGGGTTGAAGCCGTTCTATCTCAAATTAAAGCGAAACGCATGGTTCGCCTCAATGTGTCAGGCGCATTTCACTCGCCCTTGATGGCCGACGCGGCGGCAGAATTCCAGCAAGTCTTAGAAACTGTGAGTTTTGCTGATGCTCAGATCCCAGTCTTGTCGAATGTAGAACCTACCCCAGCGATCGCGGCTGCCGAACTGAAGCAGCGTTTAGTGCAACAAATGACCGGATCGGTACGTTGGCGAGAAATTTCTCTGCGCTTACCGGAAGAAGGAATTGGCCGAGTTGTAGAAATCGGACCCGGTAAAGTCCTAACTGGTTTAATTAAACGCACCGCTCCTGATTTAGCCCTAGAGAACGTCAGCACTGCTGCTGATCTTCCCAGCTAAGTGAGTAGCAAACTAACACTGATGGGCAAAAGCCGCGAACCTCGAATTAGCCTCTTCCTCTACCACCTATTCAAGTGGTCGGTGGTCAGCCCTATGCTGCATAGCTATTTCCGAGGACGAATTTATGGGGCAGAGCATGTACCCCACCAAGGACCACTCGTGATCGTCAGCAATCATGCTAGCGACTTCGACCCGCCCATTGTTTCCTGCTGTGTCCGCCGACCCGTGGCTTACATGGCGAAAGAGGAACTATTTCAGGTGCCCGTGCTTAAGCAAGCGATTCGGCTCTACGGAGCTTACCCAGTCAAACGCGGCTCGGCAGATCGGAGTGCCATTCGAGAGGCTATGGCTGCTTTAGATCAGGGCTGGGCCGCAGGTATTTTTCTGCAAGGTACGCGCACCGTGGACGGTCGTATCCCTGGTCCTAAACTGGGAGCGGCATTGATTGCGGCTAAAACTCAAGCTCCATTGCTGCCCGTAAGCTTATGGGGTACCCAAGCTATTATCCGTAAAGGCTCAGCAACGCCTCGACCTGTACCGTTGACAATTCGGATTGGACAGCCAATTCCACCGCCGCGATCGACAGAGCGAGAAGAACTAGAAGCTGTGACTCAGCAGTGTGTTGAGGTGATTCATGCCATGCACGATTTAGGGCGATAAATCCCAATACCCTTTAGAGCAACGAACTACCACCAAAGAGAGTTTGCGAGTAGCTAAGGACACCATGAAAATAGGCATGGTTCTAAGCTTCCTCACCGAATAACACCTATCACAAACTCTTGGCTTGTTGCCTGTTGTAAATATGAATGAACGACCTGCCAGAGATTTCTGGGACCGACTGAATAATGTGGCACTCGTTCGCTTTTTATTATTATTTGCATCTGGCTGGGCTTTAGTACAGCTACTAGCGTATTTCGAGACTGTAATTGTCACATTTACCCTAGCAGCAGTTTTGGCATTGTTACTTAACTATCCAGTGCGGTGGTTACAACGGTTTTTGCCGCGCGGTTTAGCTATTGGTTTGGTGTTTATTTCTAGTTTGGTCCTGTTTAGCGGGCTGGCAGTAACGGTAGGTTTTACTTTAGCGTCTCAGGCTCAAGAGTTAGTTGACAGAATTTCGGAAGTCCTCAACTCTTTAATTCCCTTGACTGAACGCATCGAACGATTTCTGCGCGATCGCAATATTCCAATTCAGCTCAATGAGATTCAAAGACAGTTTCAAACCCAGTTCTTGTCAGAAGTTGGAACAAGTATTGGTTTGGGACTGGCGGCATTAGGCGTATTTTTTTCTAATTTTATTAATTTCATCCTAATTACAGTCGTTGCCTTTTTCATGTTGCTAGATGGCAGACGGCTTTGGCAATTATTAATGAAACTGGTGCCTGTTCATCTGCGCTCTCGGTTTACGCTAGTTGTACAACGTAAGTTCTTAGGTTTTTTTCGTGGGCAGTTTTTGCTCACTGTATTTCTGACCACCACTAGCTTTTTAGTATTTTTAATTTTACAGGTTCCGTTTGCTTTGCTCTTAGCCATGATGGTCGGGATTCTGGATACGATTCCGGGGATCGGAGCGACCTTAGGCGTGGCGTTGGTTTCGCTAATTGTTTTGTCTCAGAGTGCCTGGTTGGCGCTACAAGTCTTAGTGGCTTCAGTTGTTTTGCAACAAGTCCAAGATAACTTTATTGCCCCACGAGTAATGCAAGAATCACTCAATATCAATCCTGTGATCGTCTTTTTTGCATTGCTAGTAGGAGCAAGAGTGGCAGGTCTGTTAGGAATTTTTTTGGCGATTCCTATTGCTGCTGTCTTAGTAAGCTTATTTGAAATTGATGAAATGAAAGCGGAACCCGCTGAAAAAGTGTTACAGGAGCAAGTGCTCCAAGAAGACACGTTACAAGAAGACACGCTAAAATGAGCCGAGTTTAAGAGGTCGTGGTCAATGTCAGGTTTGGACAGTGTTAGAGCGGATTTAGCAGAGATGCTGGATGAGGCGGAGTGGAACTGGTTGATGCCTCATGCTCAGCGAGATGTACTGCTGGTTGTGGCTCCAGGATTGAGCTTGTTAGATGTAGGAGTGGCGATCGCCAGTGATAATGTAGCCGAAGTGCAGAGCTGGATTCAGCAGAACTTATTAGCTAAGCCGACTGCAACTCAATTGTCTGACTGGAACAGCGACCAGGAGAAACGCTTTAGTGCCTTGATTGTGCGGCCCTACGTTTTAGTTCAAGAGCTATCTGTCCCTTCTGATACTCCTGAAGTTAAGGGAACTTATTAACCGCTGGCTCAGGAGCCTCAGATGTATTGAGGAGCTGACTGAGACGCGAGCCTGTCCGACCTGTCGCAACCCAAAGTATGGCTCTAGCTCCATCTCGCACAGCTTTTTCCAGCGATTCTGGCGATCGCCCAGAGGGGACAGATACCGGCTTAAAATCAATTCCCCGACTACCTAAAACAATTTCACCAATCACTTGGGCTCGGCGCATATGGTAGTCAGAGGTAATTAGGTAAACGCTGTCAATTCCTTCCGCCTTGAATTTATCGACTAAGGTTGTGAAATTGGTGACAGTATCAACGGCTTCGCGATCGATAATTACGCGATCGGGTGCAATTCCTGCCTCAGCGAAGGCCCACTCTGTATATTCTGGATTGCTGCCACTTGAAATCCAAACTGATATTTGAGGATGTTCCCGCGCAAATTCAGCTGCAAATACTTCCCGCTCCGGAGCACCACCTAGGACTAGCACTGCTTGGGGCTGCCGGAAGTAACTTCTAATTTCTCGGTACCCTAACCACAAGACAGCAGGAAGTAACAGCATCAACCACGGAAATGACTTGCGGCGAGACTGAGACTTTTTTGAGCGTTTGCCTTGCTGTGCTCTAGGATAGATAGCTTCCCTCGACTGCATACTTAAAATCGTAAATAGTGTAACCTGGAGCCCCTAGGTCGTTCCTAGCACGACAGCAAGTGATTCCCCAGTAAAAGAGTACCCTCAAATTTAAGCAAACTTGTGGAGAATCGCTCTTTTATGGTGAAATTCTATGCTTTCTGCTAACCTTGACGCACCACTCCTTAGCATGGTTCACCCCCACTAACGAATAGTCAGGAAAAGTAGCGCAATTTCATGGGCGATCGCTGACTGAGACTAGTACCCTGAAGAGACAGTACCCGACAGATTCAGTGGCAGGAATTTAGCCGCATTGGAGGTTCTATGGCCAGCTACTCATTCCCAGATGATTTTACTTGGGGCGTAGCCACTGCCTCCTACCAAATTGAGGGGGCAGTTGCAGAAGATGGCCGAAAGCCCAGTGTTTGGGATACCTTCAGTGCGACTCCGGGACGCGTTCTAAACGGAGATACAGGCGAAAGTGCCTGTGAGCATTACCATCACTACAAAGAAGATATCGCCTTAATGGCCCAATTGGGAATTAAGCATTACCGCTTCAGCATCGCTTGGCCTCGGATTGTGCCGACTGGTATAGGTCCAGTGAACGAAGCAGGTATCGATTTTTACAAGCGTTTAGTTGATTGTCTCCAGGAACATGGCATCACACCTCACGCCACCCTGTTTCATTGGGATAGCCCCCAAGCTTTAGAAGACCGCTTTGGATCTTGGCAAAGCCGAGACATGGCCCACGCCTATGCTGACTATGTGAGCGCAGTAGTCAGTCGTTTAGGCGATCGCATTACCCACTGGATGACGATCAACGAGATTTCTTGCTTTACCCACATGGGCTACGCAGTTAACCAAATCCCGGTTCATGCCCCAGGAACTACCGTTAAGACGCTGAAAGAAGTGTGGCAAACCTCTCACCATGCCATCTTGGGTCATGGGTTGGGTTGTCAAGCGATTCGGGCAGCTTCTCCTGGGCCTTGCTCCGTGGCTTTGGTAGACAACTTTACTACCACAGTGCCATTGATCGAGTCGCCAGAGCACATTGTTGCTGCCCAAAAAGCGTTTGGCTCTCTTATGTCCAACGGTGGAATTATTTTTCCAGTTTTAACTGGAGCCTATAACCCAGATTTACTGGAAAAACTGGGTGCTAATGCCCCAGACATTCAAGATGGCGACCTAGAAAATATTCACCAACCTTTAGATGCCATTGGCCTCAACATCTACTTCGGTAGCTACGTCCAAGCGGCCGACAATCAACAAGGATACGAAGTCCTCGAATTCCCTGCTGGTTATCCTCGCATGCACATGCCTTGGCTACATATCGTACCGGAAAGTATTTATTGGAGCATTCGCCACATCAGCGAAACTCTAGGCAGACCTGACTTGCCCGTTTTTATTACCGAGAATGGGTGTGCCGCTCAAGACGAATTGCGACCCGATGGCACTGTGATCGATAGCGATCGCATTATGTATCTGCGGCAACACCTCAAGTCGGCTCAGAGAGCGATTAGTGAAGGTTACCCACTTAAAGGTTATTTTCTCTGGACGTTTATGGATAACTTTGAGTGGGCTTGGGGCTACGATCGCCGCTTCGGGATTGTTTACACCGACTACCCCACCCAAGCCCGGATTCCTAAGGCTAGCTACCATTGGTATAACGAGTGTATTCGGCAAAACCGCGTTGTGTAGTCTTCAACCAGGGAAGCAAAACTTCAATGCATGTGACTATTAACAGCAACAAACTTTGCATTGAACTTAACTTCTGGGAAAAACTCTGGGCTTTGCAGTTCAATTACACTTGGCAAATCCCTCTTGATCACATCGAGCGAGTTACCACAACCGCGCTTTCAAGTAATTGGAAAACACTCATCTGGAAAGAAGTAAAGCTACCTGGAACCTTTGTGCCAGGTGTAATTAAAGCTGGGACTTATTACACAGATCAGGGTCGGGAGTTTTGGTATGTCACAGATGACAAAAACTATTTAATTCTCGACCTAAAAAATGAGTTTTACCAAAAAGTGATTTTGACTGTAGAACAAAATCAACTTTTGGCAGAGCAATTGAATTTAGAGCGCTAACGGTTGAGCTTATTTCTCCTAAGTCTTTGATGAGTTCGTTGGCATCGAGCAAGGCAGTAATAGTACAGAGATTACCAATCATGCCTTGGTAATATTTAGCACATGAAAGCTTTAGAGCTTGTTCTAGCTTGAGTTTGGTTCTCAGCCTCTGGCAGTTTTTGCTTTACACAAACTTCATCAAATATCGCTAAAAATACATCGTTAGTTTAAACAGAGATTAAATAAGTCAAGCCAAATTAAGTAGAGATTAAATTAAAATTAACCTTTGCTTAACCGTTTCTAAGGCTGGAATTTCTGATTAAAGGTTGCTCTTCTACCATGTCTTCTCCTGCATTAGCTTCTATCTAAAGCAGGAAAATATACCTGTTTTGTCCTTGTCTCATTAGGGTGGATGACTTTTTCTGCTAACTTGCTGAGTCCACGCTTCGAAGGTACCGAGCAACCATGATTTCTATCTCCTCTAGAAAAGTTGTTAAATTTCTAGCGTTCGTTGTCCTAGGCTTGCTTTCCTTTAGTCTGTTAGGGCAACTTTCCAAGGTTCTATGGGGTGGCGATCGCCAGTGGATTACGTCGTTGGCTCATGTCTTTGATCTAGATCGAGAAAAAAATCTGCCTAGTTTGTATTCGGCGGCAACGCTATTTATTTGCGCTCTTCTGCTAGCGTTCATTACTTGGGTTAAGCGTCAAAATCGCGATCGCTATGTTTGGCATTGGGGATTTCTGTCTTGTATTTTTCTCTTCCTCGGTGCTGACGAATGGACTAGTATTCATGAAAAAACCATTGAACCGCTTAGAGCTTTGCTCGGTAGCAATGGTGGTGGAGTTCTACACTTTGCCTGGGTAGTTCCCGGTGCCGTTTTTGTGGGCGTTGTCGCGATCGCCTATCTCAAGTTTTTGACTGATTTGCCTCCCCGCACCAAGCGACTGGTTTTGCTCGCAGGCACGCTCTACGTTGCTGGGACTTTAGGCATGGAAATGATAGACGGGGCCTATGCCAACCAGTATGGGACGCGCATTTGGGGGACGCAAGGCTTAAGACTTAGCCTGGAGGCAGGAGTCTATACGCTAATGATGACCTGCGAAGAAGCTCTAGAGATGGTGGGGGTACTAATTTTTATCTATACACTGCTCTCTTACCTGGGGGATTGCATTCAGGAAGTCCGCATCCGGATCGATGCTGACAGAAATCCAGTTTTGTCTGATCTGGTTGTTGGTGCAGCAATGCCGAATAGAGAACGGGCTTAAAGAATCTAGAGGCTTTGTAGGTATCGGTATAGCAACCCAATCACAATTGCGGGTTGTTCCAACTGTGGCAATACGCCTGCGTCTGGAATCACTTGAAAAGCTTGCACTGCCTCGGGGTTCAGTTGAGCCAAACGCTGCCCTAGACTAACACTCGTAAATTGGGCTTGCTCCCCCCATACCATACAAGTTGGTACAGTGAGCTGTCCTAAATATTGAGCTAAGTCAAAGTAGAGATCACCGCGTAAAAAAGCCAGTGCCGCATATTCAGCATTGGGTTGCTGAGCGGAAGCTAAGTAAGCAGCCACCATTTCTGTAGAAACCCGCTCTGGCCGAGCGAAAAGAAATCGCTCCAGAAAGTTCCGTACTGCCACTTCATTTGTCGCTCCTACTGTGTAAATGAGGCTATCCAGTAGGGGCGTGCGGATTAATTGCAGAGGGAGGCGACGGCCTGCGCTTTGCCCAAAGTCGTCAAATCCAGCGGGGCAGACCAGAAAGAGCGATCGCAAGAGATGGGGCTGTTGAATGGCTAAGCGAATCGCGATCGCCCCTGTAAGAGAAGCCGCAACGACACAGACAGGTTGCTCAGATACCTGTTGCAGAAACTCCCCTAAAGTTGTTAAATAATCAGCCACTTGGTAATCGCGCACCGGATGGGCGGATTGTCCCCAACCTATTAAGTCTGGCGCAATAATCCGGTGAGTAGTGGCAAAAGCAGCATAAACCTTAGACCACTCATAAGCGGAAGCTCCACCTCCAAAGCTGTGTAAAAAAACGAGTGGAGGTAACTCATCGCTATTGGCTGGAAACCAAGATTCTGGCCTGTGGGATTGAGTGTAGTAGGCGATCGAACCTAAAGAGGTTTGAACTACACTTTGCCGAAAACCTGGAGGTTGAAACTGGAGCATATCTTGTCATGCTTAGTACCTTCACTCCTAAGGATATGAAACAAACTCTCACTCTGATAACGGCGATCGCGCTTTCTCTAGCTAGCATTGTTCCTGTTCGTGCTGCTTTGCCCGATCAAGAAACCTACGATTTTGTTACCGAGCGCTACAGCTTATTGCTAGAAGACACAAGAAGCGGCTGTAGCAACTATGCCAATCCTGCCACTCTGTCTCAAGCATCAGACAACTCACCCCTGCTGACTGTGAGAGTTCTTCAAATGCGCGGAGAAGTTGGCGGTTCCCTGTGTAACGGGGTCTTTGAGTTCAAGCAGTTGAATGTGAATTGCCAAACAGCAGAGGTCATGTACCGTGACCTAATCGGCTCACCTGCTAATTGGACCGAGCAACCCTACCAAAATGAAGATCTGGCGAATAAGGTTTGTTCGCTACTTTAATGAGTGGAGACAAAATTGCTCCATACACTTGAGAGAATTGTTGAAAAAGCAGTATGGCCCCTAGAAACTCCACTTCATGGGATGCAGGCCGATTTCTAAAAACGTTGGCCTACTTTGATGTCATTCCTCTTTTCAGTTGCTTACAACGACTGTTCAAAGGCCAAACTCAGCATCCGATCAATTCCCCAACTGGAGCAAAGCGCATGGGTGTGGTTTTAGTAGCAGGCGCAACCAGCGCTCTGGGGCAGCAAGTCGTTCAGCGGTTACTCGCGCAAGGGTATCAAGTGCGATCGCTCGTACCCAATTTATCGCAAGGGCAAGAAATTTTGGGTGGGGAGGCAGACTTGATCGTGGCAGACGTCACCCAACCCGACACGCTAACTTCGAAGACTTTGGGTAGTATTGACGCGATCCTTTATTGTCCTGATACTGCCCTACTATCTGCTGGCATCAATGCCCAGAGCCCAACCGCATTTTTTGATGTACAAAATTTGGCACAAGCTGCTGCTCCTGTCCTAAGCCAGCCTGGAGAAACAACCTTTTTTGATTTCACTTACCCCTCTACAAGTCTAAAAGAGCTTTGGGGCGCGGTTGATGATGTGGTGATGGGCGGAGTGAGCCAAAGCGAGGTGCACCTCAGCGACAGCAGTGCCTTATTTGTAGGCAATGTCTCAACTGCCAACTCCGGTGGATTTGCTTCCATCCGCACTCGTAACTTCTCATCCGCGATCGCTCTAGGCAATTACCAAGGCATCAAGCTACGAGTCAAGGGCGACGGCAACCGCTATAAGTTTCTGCTGCGAACTGAGGAAAAATGGGATGGTGTCGCTTATTCCCATTCCTTTGCTACCGTTTCTGATCAATGGATGGATATCGAAATCCCCTTCAGTGCTTTAGTGCCAGTCTTCCGGGCTAAAACTGTACCTAACGATGGCCCGATCGATCCCAACCGGATCTGTTCCTGCCAATTTATGTTGAGCAAATTTGAGTACGACGGAGCGCTGAACCCTCAGTTCACTCCTGGCCCTTTTCAGCTCGAAATTGCCTCTGTCAAAGCTTACGGCGGACCCACCCTACCTCAGTTTGTCTTGTTTAGCGTCGCTACCTCTCCCCAGTCAGATCACTCAGAGAGTGATTCAACCTCGTTTTCAGAGGACGAAGAATGGGTGCGATCGAGTGGGATTCCACACACGATCATTCGTCTCCACCAATCAACAGAAATAACAGGCGATCGCTCCTTGGAAGTAGCTAGCCTAGAAGACATTGCTGAATTGTCTGTACAGGTTTTGGCACAACCTGAGGTTTACAATCGTACCTTGGCAAGAGCGATAAATTGAGGGTGATATTGAGAGAGCGATCGCCCTAACAGGTAAGGTAAGGATCAGAATCCGTTAATTAAAGCATCCTGAACCCTAATGCAACCCCTGCCAGAGCTGACAGTTGAAGCAGCGCACAAAATCCTTCAAACCTTTACTTGTATCGAGCAAGGCGCTACTGAGCCCCCACCCTCAAATGCTCTAGTTCGGCAAGCACTCCTATTCGTGACGAATCTTTGCGACTATCAGATGTTCGGTATTTGTGCTGATACCCTGACTCAGGGTTTAGCCGCTCTCAAGAGTTATTTGCCAGCCTTGGGCTACAACGCAGACGAAGTAACAGTGGACTCGATCGAGGGGCCAACTTACATCAAATTCAACTCTAAAACAGGCTTATGCTATGCCAGCCCTTACCCAGGCTCTCATCTTGGAGTTTTGGTTTCCTGCCAGTCGGCTCTGAGTAATGGCATCAATGAAACCTATGGGCACTTACCCCTAGATTTATTCCTAGAAGCTGCGTGAGTTTCTAAAGCATCGCTTTGCGCAAAGCCCGACGCTGCTCCATTGAAAGCGCTGCTACCACCTGCCCAGGGTCAGAAGATTCAAACAACTTCACTAAATCCCAGAGTTCTCCATCTTCATCTTGAGAACTAAGGGGAGCTAAGACTTCATCAGCTTCAGGATGGCGACACACGCCTCCATCGCAATTAAGCCCTAACTGATGCCAGTAATGAGTCGGAACGCCCCAACCCCGCTGACCAAAATGCTCGTGATTCAACAATTGAGATTCTAAATATGCCTTGGGAGACGCATAATACTTCTGCTCCCGTGGGTAAGGCACAGTGAAGCAGCCAAAAGCCTTCCGATACTCTTCTGAATCAAGTATGGTGGTCACGAACTGACCCACTCCTTGCTTCATCAAAATATCGCAATAAAGTTGGATTTCTTCTTGATTCATGGGAGCGCGGCCCATGAACTTTTTGAAGCACCAATCTAAGAACTTGAGATTAGAAGCGTGGTGGTAAAAAGCTTGCAGAAAAACTTCTGAATGACCTAATTCTTTGAGAAACCGTCTCACTCCAATTTTATCTTTCAAGAAATTTTTCTCAATTTGAGCCAGACTCTGACGCTCGTAGGTATAGGGTTGTCGCTCTAGCACTTGGCGATAAATTTGAGTCAAAGCAAAGCGACGCTCTTCTTGGGAAGAGTGGCGGCTGACTGTAATCGGCTGAACTTGGTTCATTGTGGGTTTCCCGTAAAGGTATTGAGGTGAAATACCTGAATCGGGCATATGGAGTTAGGAAAGCTTTGTGGTTAAGCGTGGGACTGAAGTGATTGCAGCACAATATCGAGGTAGGGGCGTACCAAACTACCACTAGCAGGAGACAAACCGCTAGTAATGGCTTCTTGTAAAGCGCGATAGGCGATCATGCATTGGCTGGTTTTGCGGTGGGCCTGCAAAATTGTGTCGAGCCAAGACATCATTTGTTCTTTAAAGAAAACTTCATCGTCTCGCAGAATTGAGACAGCAATATAGCGCAAAACCTCGGTCATGTCGTACTTACAGCGCTGACCATGTTGCTGAATAATTTCTGGGTAAGCTTGAGCTAACTTACGCAGGGATTGTAGAACCAGCTTGTCGCTTTGATCGCGCAACTGCTGATAGGTTTCTAAACGGACTTTGTAACTTTGGAGATATTGTTCTAGCGGATCCAACTCGCGAGAGCTGAGATAGCGACCATCCGCTTCCAAAATATTTTTTTCAAGCGTGTGATTGAGAGTATGCATCATGGTTCGGCGCTGAACTAAGTCACTTTAGAAGCACTGCTTCTTCAGACTGCCCTGCCACAATAACTAGCTCAACAGATTGCAGTGATTCTTAATACAATCTTTTTGCCGCTTGTACATAGTGCAAGAATTGCGGGTTGAGAGGTTGGCCTGCATCAAGAGACCATGCAGGTTTACTGAAGAACAAGTTAGCCTAGGGGTAGGTAAGTGCTTGGAATCAACCATCAACAGACAGGTCAGCCAAAGCAATGAATTGGATTTTAAGTTTAGTTGGAAAGGCCCTGGGAATCGCATTGCTCTTTAGCGGTGGCACCGTTTCTACTGCCATCTTGCTAGGTATTGCTGCGAGTCATGCTACAGGGGGGATTCTAGCGTTGCTCTCTATGTTGCTGGTTTTCTTTGGCTTAGCACCTGCCTTGATTGGCGCTGGCTTGCTGTTTCTAGGGGCATCGGCGAAACGACGGCTGATCCGAGAGCGATTTTTTCAAACTTTGCACATTAAGCAAGGCCGATTATCTTTGTTAGATTTTTCAGCGGCAGCTCGTTTGGAACCTGCGATCGCTCGTCGGCATTTAGACGGCTGGGCTAGAGAGTTTGATGCGACGTTTGAAGTGAGTGATGAAGGCGAAATCTACTATGTATTTGCTGGCGTTTCACCCTCGTTCTATAACCGTGACCCACTCCCTTCGCTCAATTACTGGGTTCGGCGGCTAGAAGAAATTTTCTAGACCTAAAATTGGCCTAACGCTGGCTCAGAAGTTTTAGTGCTTGGGTTCGTGGCCGCATCTCTGACAGGCCACTACGCATTGAAATATCCTGGGCTAGCAATTAGATAAACTTATCTAGTCACTACCTAAAAGAAAAGTATTTTTCTAGGCTGTAAGTTGCTTGGGATCATTTACTTGTAAGCCTTTCAGGTAAACCTACTTGTGGATTTTCAAGTCGGCGATCGCATCTTTGGGCCTTATGGGTTAATATCTTTAACTAAGCCCAAGGTTACAAATTGATTGCTGTGTTCTTCATATTTTGTTACAAAAGGTGAAGAGCTGTTTCAATTGAGAACCTGCATGTTTGGCGGTCTTTCTGGTTTGACAACTCCTCCCGGCTCAGGCACCGACTTTGGTGAGCGTATGCTCAACACGGTTGCCAGCCAAAGTATTCGTCATCTGTTTACCCAGAGCGAATCAGTGGAGGTTGCTGTCCGTTGCTTCCCTTCCAGCAAACTCCTCCAGGGCAGCATTGACAGCTTCAAGATGAGCGGTCGTGGCCTCATCATCCGCAAGGATTTTTGGGTCGAGGAAATGTCATTTGAGACGGATGCAGTTTCAATTGATTTTGGGTCAATTTTGGGTGGCAAAATTCGTTTAAAGCAGTCAACCCAAGCTGTGGCTCAAGTCACCTTGACCGAAGACGGCATCAACCAAGCGTTTCAGTCTGAGCTGGTACAAAAGCGTCTGCAAAATCTCACCATGCCGGAACTAACCAACCTGTCTGGGGGAGAGCCAGTTTCATTTCGCGAAGTGCAGCTACAATTGCTGCCCGATAATCAAGTCAAAATCTTGGCTAAAACTGATTTACCTAACTGTGATGCTGTTCCAGTTAGTATGACTGCAACCCTTGACGTGGAAAGACGGCGACGGATTTTGTTTCAAAATTCTCAGTTTGAGCCAGAGGCGGTGGATGAATCTTTACGCGCTATCTCTGAAATTTTGACTAAAGCTTTTGCTCAAGTTTTGAATGAAATGGTTGATCTCGATCGCTTCAACTTAGATGGGGTGATGATGCGGATCAATCGTTTGGAGACTCAAGGCAAAAAGCTGATTTTTAGTGGTTATGCTCAGATCGATCGCTTCCCAGGCAACGGTTAGTGGCTTTTGAGTTGGGAGTCTAAAGGCGAGCGATCGCGTCTCGAACTCAAGTCTGAACTGGTAAGCTGTTCAAGGTGAACTTGTTTCTCTTCTTGAAGCTGATCTAGCATGGCATTCGCGAACTTATTTATCTTAGGCGGCGTTGTAATGTGGCCATTGTTGGGATTTTCGATCCTGGCAGTGGCTTTGATTTTGGAGCGAGCTGCCTTTTGGTTCCGGATTACCCAACGGCAAGACCGTGTAGTGCGCGAAGCGCTGAGCTTATACAAGCGCAGTCCTCAAGCGGCATTTCAGAGACTAGAGCAGAATGCTGATCTGCCCATCACTCGCATTTTTTTGACTGCGATGGAACTAGAGCAGCCCTCACCAGAGGAATTTCGCTTGGCTTTAGAAAGTGCGGCCCAAGCGGAGCTGCCCTTGCTCAAGCGCTTTAATACCATCTTTGAGACCATCATTAGCATTGCACCCCTCCTAGGTCTGCTGGGGACCATTTTGGGCTTGATTGGCTCTTTTGCCTCATTGCGGGTCGGAGATTTGGGGGGTACTAATGCCACTGGGGTAACGGCTGGCATTAGTGAAGCCTTGATTTCTACTGCCTCTGGATTAATTGTGGCTATCTTTACGCTGCTATTTGCCAATACCTTCCGAGGGTTATATCAACGGCAAATTGCGCTCATTCAAGAATACGGCGGGCAGTTGGAATTGTTGTATCGCCGCCGCTATGAGCGCGATGACTTGCCCTATGCTTCTTCTTGAGCTGCGATCGCTCTACTGTTGAAGCTTGAGAACAGGATTTAGCGGGAGTAGGGGGTATTCACCCTGGAGACGGCTAAACTTCCGTGGCCTTAGAGCTGGGTGGCCAACTGATCTCTCCTTTCGGTAACTGGGCTTGCAGATGTACGGTGAAAACGGTGCCTACTCCGACTTGAGATTTGAAGCTGATGCTGCCGTCATGCATTTCAACGAGCTGGCGTGTCAAAGCTAGTCCTAACCCAGTTCCTTCGTGCTTACGGTTTAAGGCGCTGTCAATTTGCTGAAAAGCTTCAAACAGCAAGTGATGCTTGTCTGCCGCAATGCCAATGCCTGTATCTTCTACCTCGATGGTGACTATATTGCCATCGCACCGCAGCCGCAACCAAACTTGGCCGCCTGAGGGGGTGAACTTGATAGCATTTGATAACAAATTCAAGAGAATTTGTTTAACTCTGCGCTGATCTCCTACAAAGCGATCGCATTTTTGTAGACCTACTAAATCAGTTGTCAAAACTAATTTTTGACCCTGTGCCTTTTCACTTAAAGAGGCAACACTTTGTTCGGCCACTTCTTGCAGGGAAAAGCGACTGATTTGTAGAGAAGCTTTGCCCGCTTCAATTTTGGATAAATCTAAAATATCGTTAATTAATTGCAGTAAGTGAGTACCGCTGTTGTGAATAATGCCTAGATACTCACTTTGCTTAGGAGTTAACGAACCAAAGAGCCGATTCAGTAGTGCAGAAGACATGCCAATCACTGAAGTGAGAGGCGTACGCAGCTCGTGGCTCATGGTCGCCAAAAACTCACTTTTAGCCTGACTGGCTTTACAAGCAGCAGCTAAAGCGTCTTGAAGTTGTTCGGTTCGCTCTGATAGCGCTTGGCGAGTTTCAATCAGCTCGGTGATGTCCCGTGAAGTGCCAAGTAGGCCATAAACTTCGCCATCTGGTTTTTTGAGGGGCACTTTGAAGGTGTCTAGATGACGCATTCCGCTCGGAAAGACAATGGTTTCTTGCGTGTGCAACGTCTGACCCGATTGAAATACTTGCAAATTTTGTTCAGCAAAATGGTTGAGCAAGTTGCTAGGTAGACAACCAAAAATTGATTGGCCCTGAATATTTTGGCGGTCTTCGTAACCAATGGACTTGGCAAATGCATGATTGCAAAACGATAAAGTCATGCCCTCCCGGTGCATGACAAAAATGTGATCGGGTAGAGCATCAAAGAAGTATTCTAGCTCTGCGGTTCGTTGGGCAACCTGCGCTTCTAAGGTTTGGTTGTGTTGCTGAATCTGTTGGTAAAGGGTGGCTTGGTGAATGGCGATCGCTAGTTGATCCGCCACGGTCGTTAGCAGTTCCACTTCTGACTCATGCCAGTAGCGTGGGTAGTGGTCCTGGCGGAACGAAATGCAGCCCCAGAGCTTTTGGTGATAATGAATCGGCACCATTAACCAAGCTCCGGAAACCTGAGTCGGTGGCTTTTCTGGATGCCAGGGGCGGAGAGTACGAGCATCGCTGACTTGTACCGTTTGCAGGTTACGTAGGCGAGCGGAGTGAGGATGAATGGGGGCAAAAACCGTGGCATCCACGGTGGAGGATGCTTCTGGCTGCAACCGATACTCCGTTTGGACTTGCCAGTCTTGAGGGTCTTCAAGATATTGAAAAATGCTACAGCAATCAACTACCACCAGTTGCCCCAACTCCATCACTACTGTTTCAAAAATATGAGACAGGTCTAGTGAGGCTCGAATTTGGGCTACGAGGCGATTGACCAGAGCCGCTCGTTGTACACGTTCTTCGGCTTGTTGGTAAACCAAAGCTTGATAGAGCACTTGCTCAATTTGGTGAATCACCATGTGGAGCAAATACATTTCTTCGGGTTGCCAAATGCGATCGCGCTCCCATTGCTCAATGCAAAGAAACCCTCCTACCCATTTATCGGCGTGCTTCGGGTGAGATTGGGTCCAACTGGAGAGCGCCGCCCTAGCAACCCCAGACTCGCGAACTTCCGTATGCTCCGCTAGCAGAGGAAATTCATCAGATACCCAAGTGCTCAGGTGGTGATGCTTGTGGATGAGCTGCTCTACGGTTGCCCAAGCAGGATAATGGGTATGGCGGTCCCCAGTCAGCAGTTCGGGCGATCGCGCGATCGCACCCCAGATGACACGCTGATCTTTAGCGCTATAAAAAGCAATCAGGCAACGACTAACATTAAAAATTGTCCGAATCACTTCAGCAGAGCGGCGCAGAATCGTTTGCGGCTCTAAGGAACTGCTACTGACATGCAACAGTTCGTGCAGAAGTTTTTCCTGCTGCAACCAATGAGGTTGTTGATAGATAGTTTTGGTACTGGGCCGAGCCGCCACAGCTTGGGAGTTTGGACTCATGCTGTGATTGGTTGAGGTTAGTGCTTGCGTTGCACCATTGGCTTCTAGGGCCATCAGCAGCTTTAATGTAATCTCACTTTGCAGCTCTGGGACATTGCTCTGGGCTACCCAGCTAGCAATCGCTGTCTCAAAAGCAGGGGCGATCGCCACTACAGTCGAGACCTGGAGTTGTAGATGGGCACAAAACTTGCTGATTTCGGTTGAGTCGTAAATCAGCTCAATTTGATACAAAGGCTCTAAGTTTGCGTGGTTAGGCTCTAAAGGTAGGGGGCACCCTGCTTGAAACAAAATGCTGAAGCGATCGCTGATACCCAAGATGAAAACTAACGGGGTCTGAGAGAGCGAGTGATGAGTTTCGAGGTGAGTTGGAAAGTGCTCTAGGTCTAAGTGGCAGGCAAGCCAACCATTTAAGCTTTCCTCTCCACTGACCCAGGTTGATTGAGGTTGACTTCTGCCTTCTGGCTGGAACTTAAAATAGCTATTGGGGTGGGTTGCAGGAAGTTGTAGCGAGCTTAGCTCAGCGCCAGTTTTTAGATCCAACCCTAGCTGACAGGGCGTTACTTGAGGATTTTGAGAACTAAAAAGTACTAGGTGCAGATCCGGTAACGCTGTTAAAAACTCCAGCAATGCGGAGCCCAGGGCCACACAGGAAGACTGCTTCAACGCATACTTATTATTCATTGTAAAAACAACATAGCCTGTGTCTAAAATGGGCAACTTGATGGAGATGCTGACGATAAAGATGACTCATAAAATCTTGCGCTTAGAGTAGCAGGGAGATAAAACTCACTGGTTGGGCTACTCTAAACTCGGTAGATTCTTAAACTTAATCAATAGCGTTATAGGGTAGGCAGGCTCAGCTTTTTAATCTAAAGTTTTCCTGCCATAGGTGATGTATCAATTTATATCAAGCTCTAACCCAATGCTGTTTGTAACTTTTTTGACCTGCATTCCTCCTGTAGAAATTGTTCCCTATAGCTAGAGAGATACAACGGCTACCAGTAGAAAGACTCAAGCTGAATTGAGTTTAGGGTAAAAGTTTGAGAGCGAAGACTCGATCTCTGAAGGATAGATAAGCCAGGCTCGTTTCACAGGTTGGATCAGAGTTTTTACTAGAGGCGACAATTCACTAATTTCTTGCAATCCAGCGGCGGTTTGTAACCTAATGCCCCGTTGGTAGATAGTGTAACCACGGCTACAGGCAACACGAATTCCAGCATAGTGAGTTGCGCTAAAACCGACTTGAGCTAGCCAAATCGATACTTGCTGCATCAAATGTTCTTGCTCATTTACATTCAAGCTAGAAATATCTAGAGCTTTCAAGAGATCGCGATCGAGAAAACGGCGACACAAATCTGCCAACACTGGATCGGCGCAGTGCTGCCAGCGCTGCAAGTGGTAAGTTAGCACACCATCATCGGCTGCCAGGTAATGGGCCAGCGGTAACAGCTTCACTGGAGCCCCTAAGAGAGAACTACCTTCTCCAGGAAGCTTTGATTGAGTTAGCCAAGCTGTGACCGTATCATCTGCTTCAATACCACCTAAAGCAAATTGCTCACAGGCGCGTCTAAAAGCTTGCTCCAATACCCAAGTTGCGGCAATATTTTTGGGATGGTTGTAAACCTGGGCGTACATGAAATAGCGCACGATCAAATAATGCTCGATCGCAGCCATACCTTTACGAGCGACCACCAACTGCTGACTTACCGGGTCGTAGCTCAGCGCCATTAAAATCCGATCGAGGTCGAGCTTGCCGTAGGAAGCGCCTGTGAAGTAACTATCTCGCATTAGGTAGTCGAGGCGATCGCAGTCAAGCTGACTGGACACTAACTGCCAGACAAAGGGAACCGGATATTTCTTCAAATAGACCTGCTCCAAGCTGTCCACCAAGCTAGGGTCAAAGTAGTCTAAAAGTTGACGAACGGGAGTAGATTCTCGCAGAATCCGCTTGGTCCAAGCTTCATGATGATTACCAAAAATCTCTTCGCTCGTATGGCTAAATGGTCCATGCCCAATGTCATGTAGCAGCGCCGCACACAAAACAATGGGACGGTGCGGCTGTACTTGGGGGTAGCGCTTGGCAATGCGATCGAACACCCGCCGCGCGATCGCCATCACGCCCAAAGAATGGGTAAAGCGAGAACCTTCTGCTCCGTGAAAGGTGAGGCTGGCAGGACCAAGCTGACGAATGCGCCGCAACCGCTGAAAGGCAGGCGTATCGATTAGGCGAATCAGTAAAGCTTCGGTTGGATCACTGTTATCCAACGCGATCGCCCCATGCAAGGGGTCATGATACGTGCGACTGGAATTAGGCAGCACCCGCTAGCACAGAAGGCTGGGTGAGTAATTCGACCGCTGCTTGATATTGTTGGTCCTGCTCCGTAGCAACTTGCTCGCGGGTAATTGCTTCTAAAGGTACCAGGCGATCGGGCGTAATGCCTAGCTTATTGATGTCATGGTGGTTGGGAGTTTCATACTTCGCCACCGTTACCGCTAAGCCAGAACCATCTGAGAGTTCAAAGAGTGACTGAATTAAACCTTTGCCAAACGTTTTTTCGCCGACTAACTCAGCGCGACCATTGTCCTGCAACGCCCCTGCTAGAATCTCACTTGCGCTCGCGGTACCTTGATTCACCAACACGACCAGTGGGTCTTGCGTCAGGGCAGGGCCGTTCGCCTCAAAACTGTCTTGAATGCCTTGGCGATTCACGGTGTAGACAATAGTCCCGGAGTCTAGCCACAAGCGGGCAATTTCCACCCCAGCTTGTAGCAGGCCCCCAGGATTATTGCGGAGGTCGAGAATGTAGCCCTCGGCTCCTTGATTCTCTAGGCGATGCACAGCTTTGGCTAGCTCAACGGTGGCGTTGGCATTGAACTGATTCAGGCGAATATAACCAATGGTGGGGCGGTCACGAAACTCACGCAACTGGGCATAAACCGGATTAATCGCAATGCGATCGCGCACCACCTGAATATCTAATTCAGGCTCCCCTTCTCTGGCCACAGTCAAAACCACACGACTGCCAATGGGACCGCGCATTTTCTCGGCAGCTTCATCCAAAGTCAACTTAGCTGTAGGAACGCCATCAATGCGCGAGATGCGGTCGGCAGGGCGGATGCCAGCTTGCTCGGCTGGAGAACTTTCAAGCGGCGCAATAACTTTTAACTCACTCGTCTCTGGATCGAGCGCAATTTGCAAGCCGACTCCAGTTAACTCGCCAGAAGTATTGGTTTGTAAGCTGCGGTATTGATCGGGTCGCAACAACCGAGTGAAGGGGTCGTTCAAGCTAGCCAGCATTTGCTGAATCGTTTCATATGCAGCTTCTCGGTTGTTGAGTGGACGGCTGAGGACTTGCTGACGCAGCGATCGCCAGTTTTGATGATTGAAAGACTCATCGACATAAGAGCGATTGACGATTCGCCAAACTTCATTCACCAACCGCTGCTCCTCTGTGAAAGCCCACGCTGGAGTAGACCAGCTCAAAGCTACCACAATCGGCAATATCAGCCATAACCCAACCCTAGCGATCCACTTTTTTTGCATGACACCGAATCTTAGTTCACTAGATCCCTAACTTCTTGAGTTGCCTCAGCATGAAATCCTCTTCTGGTCTATGTTACATTTTTTGTAGACTCCTGTGAGTTAGCCCATCCATTTAGCCCAAACTAGCTCAAAGAATTGCCGTCTGAGTCCCTGTTGGAGAAGCTTCACTCAAGCAACGAGCTAATAGAAGTTCAGTAGGTAATCTGCAAGCTTTTTGACAGCGTACTAGGATGGATAGAACATTTGAACTCAATAAGCTCAGACTAGATCAGACCAGAATCTAGCTCTCCAAACTTGTTGAGAGTCTCTTAGAGAACTCTTTGGATCAGTAGCTTACTCCAGCCGACCCCCCAAGATTCTCCTTCTTCTGAGAGACTAGAAAGGTCACAAACAGCAATACATTTTCAGGAATTCTTGCTTCATGTTTACCAAGCAGGTAACCGACTCAAAAGTCTACAACTGGTTTGAGGAACGTCTGGAAATCCAGGGACTCGCTGATGATGTCAGCAGCAAATATGTGCCTCCCCACGTCAACATCTTCTATTGTCTAGGTGGCATTACCCTGACTTGCTTCCTAATCCAGTTTGCAACTGGGTTTGCAATGACGTTTTACTACAAGCCAACCGTAACTGATGCTTTTGCGTCAGTTCAGTACCTGATGACAGAGGTCAACTTTGGTTGGCTCATCCGTTCCATCCACCGCTGGTCTGCCAGCATGATGGTGCTGATGATGATTTTGCACGTCTTCCGGGTTTACCTCACCGGTGGTTTCAAAAAGCCTCGTGAGTTGACTTGGGTAACAGGTGTAATTTTGGCCGTAATCACCGTTTCCTTTGGTGTAACTGGCTACTCACTGCCTTGGGACCAAGTCGGTTATTGGGCTGTCAAGATCGTTTCTGGTGTTCCTGAAGCAATCCCAGTCGTAGGCCCCTTTATCGTTGAATTACTTCGCGGTAGTAGCAGTGTGGGTCAAGCAACTTTGACTCGCTATTATAGCTTGCACACCTTCGTTCTGCCTTGGTTGATTGCAGTCTTTATGCTGCTGCACTTCCTCATGATCCGTAAGCAAGGCATTTCCGGTCCTTTGTAAGCAATTCCCTGTAAGCAGCCCATAGGCAGTCTTCAGAGTTTGCTCAGAGCACTTATACTAGGCTATTACATATAGCTCAAGTCTAATTGCTGTCTCGTTCTCTACCTGCTGACTTCAGAATAAAGGAGAGCACTTTTACATCATGGCAACGATTAAAAAACCGGATCTCAGCGATCCACAGCTTCGCGCCAAACTTGCCAAGGGGATGGGCCATAACTACTATGGTGAACCCGCTTGGCCTAATGACCTGCTTTACATCTTCCCAGTTGTAATTGCGGGCACGATCGCTCTTTGCGTCGGTTTGGCAGTTCTAGACCCAGCTTTGGTGGGTGAGCCTGCTAATCCCTTTGCCACTCCCTTGGAAATTTTGCCTGAGTGGTATCTCTACCCTGTCTTCCAAATCCTGCGCATTCTTCCTAACAAGTTGTTGGGGATTGTGTGCATGGGTGCAATTCCTCTAGGTCTAATGCTTGTTCCTTTCATTGAGAACGTGAACAAGTTCCAAAACCCCTTCCGTCGTCCAGTGGCTACCACCCTCTTTTTGTTTGGGACTCTGGTAACTTTGTGGTTGGGAATTGGTGCAACTTTCCCTATCGACAAGTCCCTAACTTTAGGTCTGTTCTAAGAAAGCTGAAGAGTTCAACTCAACGCCTGCTTGTGCTTCCGTAGTGCCAATTGTTGTACTACTGAAGCACTTAAGCAGGCGTTAGTCTTTATGTGAAGCTCTGGGCTGAGTCCTGCCCCCGATTCGCAAAGATTAGATTAATCTACTGGCTGTCGTTCCCATTCCAACCTGTTATTTGTTAGGATTTGGCAGCAATCTTAAGTTATTACAAAATACTAAGCGAACTGATTATTAATCACTATCAATTGTTCTAGGCTCCTAGCCCTAAAAATTTGGGTGCAAAAACTGCAAATATTTCTGGGGGGCGGAGTAATTTGCTCCGGTAATAATCGATGACTGGAACTTACCATTCACCTGATGTACTAGCAGTCAAGCGTGAAGTTAGAGCTACAAAATTGGACCCTATTACGACTAAAAGTGCCCGTCACGTATTTGTATTCTTAGAGATTTTTGCCTGCGAAGGTGGCATCCAATCCTACGTCAAAGATGTATTGAAATCTTACGTAACTTTGGTGGAACCAGTAGCCCGAGAAATCGCTGTCCCTTACAAAGCGGATGTATTTTTACTACGGGATGGGCCAGAATGCCACAATCCCTTAGAATCTAGTCCGGTCAATTTTCACTATTTCAAAATTCGTCCCCCTGCTCTAGGACGCCTTAAATTAGCTGCTCAGTTGTTGGCTTCTCTACTGCGTGATCGCCCTGAGCGAGTTTTTTGCGGCCATATCAATCTCGCCCCCATGATCCAGGCGCTATGTCAACCGCTAGGGATTCCCTATACTGTCTTGACCTATGGCAAAGAATTTTGGGTCAAGTTGCCACAGCATGAGCAAAAGGCTCTACAGCAGGCAGCCAGTATTTGGACGATTAGCCGCTATAGCCGCGATCGTGCCTGTGAGGTCAATGAACTAGACCCACAGCGAGTCAAGTTGCTTCCCTGTATTGTTGATGGCGATGCCTTTACCCCTGGCCCTAAAAACCCAGCTTTAGTCGAAAAGTATGGTTTGGCTGGAGCCAAAGTGCTGATGACTGTGGCTCGACTTTGGGCAGGGGACCGATATAAAGGGGTGGATGTAACGATTCAAGCTCTGCCTGCGATCGCTCAAGCTTTTCCGCAGGTGAAGTATTTAGTGATTGGTCGAGGTGATGACCAGCCCCGATTGGCCCAATTGGCTCAGGATTTAGGGATGGCGGATCGGGTCGTGTTTGCGGGCTTTGTCCCGACTGAAGAGCTAGTTGAGCATTACCGCTTAGCTGATGCCTACGTCATGCCGTCCCAGGAAGGCTTTGGCATAGTCTACCTAGAGGCGATGGCTTGTGGCGTGCCTGTGGTGGCAGGAGATGCAGACGGTTCCGCCGATCCGCTGCAAGATGGCAAACTCGGCTGGCAAGTGCCCCGGCGCGACTCAGAGGCAATAGCAGCGGCCTGTATTGAAATTTTACGCAACACTGAGGATCCTGTGGGTCAACCAAGCGATCGCCGCTGTGACGGAGCTTGGTTGCGCCAAGAAGCTTTATCTTTGTTTGGCGCTGAGGCGCTGACTCAGCAATTAAAACAATTACTGAGTTCGACAATAGGGGAGTCAACAAAGCTATCCTAAAAAAAGCAAGAATTTGTTGCCTCTAGGAGCTTGCTGTGAATCAAGACAGCCTCAGAAGTTTTCAGTTAACCCTCGCTGGTGCAAGTCGCTGGCTTATGTTCCTAGCTTTGCTCTGGCTGCTAGGATTAGCGGGTTTGGGCTGGCTGGTCAAGTCATTTCTGCTTGTGGTTGGTTTTATTTGCTTAGCGCCAGTCATTGCATTTTTAGGCTTTCGCTGGTGGCTGAAGCGCAACTTAGTCCAAGCTCAATGCCCCGTTTGTGGCTCTGAGGTGGCGGGCATCAACCAGACCCAGATTGAGTGTGCTAGTTGTGGGGAAGCACTTAAGGTAGAGAAAGGCCATTTAAGCCGTCTAACGCCACCGGGAACCATTGATGTGCAAGCTATTGAAGTGCCAGCCCAACCCATTGACCGTTAGCTGGACTTTTTTCAACGCGATCGCCTAACTACCCATCTCAATTAAAAAAGTGGACAGTTCTGAAAGAAGAACCATCCACTTTTTTGTTTAAGTTACTAGCGGTTTAGGCTTTTGTTAGTTGGGAGCCTGAGAAATGGAAAGTCGGTAAGCATGCTGTCCTTGGCCGCGATCGCCAACGTAAACAGAGTAGGTGCCAGGAGACCAAAAACCTGAGATTTGCGCTGGCTTCTGGGAATAAGTATCTGCTAAAGAACAGAATCGTCCCCCCGGACCATCAATCAACAAGGTGGGTTGCCCTTCACTTTGCACTGCAAAACGCAGGTAAGGAACAGCCTGGGTCACTTGAATTACCTGACTGGGGGCATTACTGACATAGCCACAATCGCTACTTTTAGCTCCGCCCGATGTGCCTGTTAGCACTTGAGGGTCAGGCTGAAACCCTGGAGCAACAGGTAAAGGTTTACTCTGAGCTGAACCAGCAACTGTCAAAGCCACCACCAGGGCTGTAGGAACAGCAAGCCAATATTTGTACGTCTTCATCTTGCTCACCCCTCAAAAAGTGCGGAGTGCTCCTAATTCCAGTATCCGCAATTTCCGGCGAATTGCGGAACTGTATGTTCATGTTTCTAGATTGTCACAGAACTTTTTATTGCTGAGGCAGCTAAAGCCCTACACAACCAATTACCAATTAATTAGGTGGAGTGGCGATACTGTTCTAGTAGCTGCGGGATGTGGTCATAGCCATCGACCCCGATCACGGAAGCAATTTGACGGCGGTATTGTTCTAAAGCTGCTTGAAACCCTGCTTCCCCCAGTTGCCCCTGCAAAATCATTAGTAGCCCTGCGGGTTGCCGCCACTCACTAGAGGCAATTTGCTCTAGAAGATACATGCCCAAACAGCCACTATAAACAGATTTTTCTAAGTTTTGCAGACGGTAGTAGGCTTCGGCTAAGTGAGCTAAGTTGCGAGCTTGTAAATAGACATCACCAGAAAACTGCGCCGCTTGAATCCCGCCTTCTAAATAAGCGATCGCTATTTGTGATTGATCTAAGACAATATGAGCGATCCCCAAACTGCTGAGACAGAGGGCTTGGCTTTGGCGATCGCCTAACCGTTCAGATAATTTCAAGCCTTGCTGTAAATAATCAATCGCACTTTCGTAGGTTTCAGGTTCAACTTGTTCTAGCTGCTGCGCTTGTAGCACTTCGCTGTAACCCAAGTTAGCTAAAGCATTCGCCTCACCCAAGCGATCCCCAGCCTGACGACTCAGAATCAAGGCCCGCTGACTGTAGTTGATCGCTTCGGCATAATTTTTCTCCGATACACAAGCCCGACTGAGGTGGTTGAAGTTGGCGATTTCACAGGGGCGATCGCCTGCTGTCCGCGCTAGCTCCAAAGCTTGTTGATGAAAATTTTGCGCCCGGTCATATTGGCCTTGCGCCCGGAAAGAATAGCCGAGTAGGGTCAGGATTCTGGCTTTTTCCTGAGTGCCTTCCGCTCGCCGTAATGGTTCATCCAGGTAGTTCAGGGCATCTCGTAAATAGTTGCCCGCAAAGGAAGCAAAAATGCCACCGTAAAGTGGAAAGTACTCACGTTGCGCAAAGGTTCGCAGGATTTGCAGTGTGCTCTGAAAGGCTGCATTGGCAAAGCGATCGCCTAAACCCACGCCCATTTGGGACCACAGTACAGCAAACGCTAGAAACGTCGAGATGGAGAGCTTAGAGCCGACTTTGGAATCGTAGACCAACTTATCAAACCAGGTCACCAAACCTTGCTGTAAACCGCGCAGAATCACCGTGAGTTCAACCCAATCTTCGAGGTCCACGGTTTGATGTCTCCCCCACTCAGCCGCCGATTGCTCATGAGCGAGGGCTTGGAATAAAGATTGAGGCATGGGACTGCCAACTTGTTTAGCCCACAGTGCCCAAGGACCACGCTGACCTGGCACACCTTCAAACCCTAACTGCCCTTGGTTTTGGTCGTAAATCCATCCCACCAAATGGTCTTCTAAACGACGCCAAGCGGCGATTCCGCGCCCAATGCCTGTCGCTAGTTGCTCAATCTGCTGCTGAGAGTCAGTCTCGGTGATGGTAGCGGCTTGCTGCTGTAACGCTTTAGCAAGCTGTTGCCACTGCTGTAGCGTCACGATTTGCCCTCGATTGGGATCGGTGACTTGAATCAAGGTTGTTAAGCGCTGCTCAGGCTCAGCCGCTACGACTTGACGCAGTGCGGTCGTGAGCATTTCTGTCGCTTGGTTTTGCTCTTGCCAACGTTCCCACTCGCCTTGGATCGTCTGTAAGGCTCTCAGGACACGGTTGGCCTTAGCGAGTTTTAGCTCATCGGTTTGGATTTCGACTTGGCGTTGAGCGGCAGTGAGGCGATCGCCCAAACAACGCTCAAAGAGCTCCCCCGTCCCGGCACTCACCTCTTGCAATAGCATTTGGTAAACCTGCTCTTTAGAGCGGATTTTGCCCTTGAGTGTGGTTTCGACAATGCGATCGATGAGTTCTAGATAGCGACTAGCTAGTGGAGTAGCACCCCTCACAGGATCAGCCATAGAATTTAAACGCTTTTAGAGAATTTTCAGTTACCTTACCGAGAGTCTAGCTAAGCACAATCTTTTTTATTTTTTCTTATAAACTGAGCGTGCTTGGGCGACTTCTCTTCGCTACAATCGCAGACACAACAGTAGATTTACTGAGCCCGCTGCTGTTCCTCACCATTGTCGCGATCGCTGCTGAAATTCAGCATGGGAATTTAGCTGAACTTCTACGGCATGAGTTGGTTTTAGGACAAGGATTTGTCCTACTTTACCAGGGTAGCTTTTTTGGTAGGGCTGCTTGCGCAAGTCTATTCACTAGTTGGTGGATCGCACTGATGAGCTATGACTTAACACCGCGATCGCCTTCATAACCTAATCTCAGCTTGACGCAGTCTCTACGCGGGTAGAGACCTCCTACCCAAGAATTACAAGAACTAATAGACTGCATAACTAGTGACGGGGAGTTTTTGAAGATGGCGAGCCCAACTGTGAGGAGAAGCACCAATCGCTCTCAATCGACGTTCCCTAGTTGGCGCTTCAAACGGTTGCCCTTACTACCTCGACGCTGTGGAGCTTGGCTCATTGAGGTTTCTCTAGTTGTGGCCAGTGCTTGGGTGCCGTTCAGTTTAGGGGAATACGCCAGGCTCCACTCTGCCAGTGAGCCAGTGCCACTCAATCCCTTCGTCGCTCAAGCTGAAGCAGCGATCGCCCGAACCCTAGCGATTCCGGTGGGTGATCGCGATCGCACAGTTCCTCCCCTGACAAATTTGCTGTGGTCTGGTGCTGTGGTGGCTCCATTTGTGGTGGCGGGGCTAAACCTGTACTCACTCACTAAGACGGGTAAAACTCAACCCAAGCGATGGTTTGCCGTCAAGGTAGTGACGGCTACGGGAGCGCCTCCCGGTTTGGTGCGAGCGATAGTACGAGAAGGCATTGGGCGCTGGGGCTTGCCGCTGGGGCTTGCTTACACGATCTGGCGCTACAGTGGGGCGTTTCCAGATCTCAGCATTTTGTTGGGGTTAGCTAGTTTTCTAGTATTAAGTGAAAACTTTAGTGCCCGCTTCAACTCGCGGCGGCGGGCTTGGCACGATCGCTTAAGCGGTACCACTGTAATCAACGCAGCCCAACCCACTTCGATCTATAGCGACCATGTACAGGTATTGCGACGTGACCGCCAAGCTTGGTCAGAGCAGTCATCTCAGTGGAGTGAGGAAGATGCGGCGATCGCGGCCATTGTGCTGACACCAGAAAAAGGCTGGCGGGGGCAAGGGTTGTGGTACTGGATGCGTCAACATCCTGGCATGACCCTGCTGATCGTGTCGCTCTCTAGCATAGCCTTGGTACTTGGCACCTTCGTGGGCACCCAAGTCTATGTGCAAAGCCAAGCCAATCGCCGGGAGTTTAAGCAGCAGGATAATCAAGTCTTTCTAGCGTTGGTCAGTAAGCTGACCCCCACCTCTCCTGGTGCACCAGACGAGCGGCAAGGAGCAATCCTGGCGCTAGGTACGGTGAATGACTCACGGGCAGTGCCGCTCTTAGTGGATTTGTTGGGACAAGAAGACAAACCCGCCCTGATTGATGCGATTCAGCAAGCTTTAGTCAGTAGTGGTCCCGATGCTCTGCCTTACCTGCAACGACTGAATCAATCTTTGAAGACTGATTTGGAGTTGCTGCGCTACGGCAATAACGAGAAGGAGTACAAGTTATTGGCGTTGAGACGACGGGCGACTCAACGAGCGATCGCTAAATTGCTGACAATCTATAGCGGTCAAGTGCATGCTGCCGATTTGAACCGAGTAGACCTAGGCCGCGTCGCTGAAGGGGCAGCTCAATTTACACTCGTGTTGGATCAAATCGATTTATCAGGGGTCCAACTGAAAAGTGCCATTTTGGCGGGCGCGAGTTTGCAAGGCAGTCGATTCTATGGAGCGGGCGAAGATGAGCGCTGGGGAACCTTTGATGATTGGGTTACCGACTTAAGTGGGGCTGAACTCAAAGATGCCAACTTAACCGGAGCCTTGCTAGGGAATGCTTTGATGGAGCGCACGAATTTAATTCGGGCCATTCTCAACAAAGCGGATCTCTCAAAGGCTCGTCTGTCAAAATCGAACCTCAGTAGTGCCAAACTGGTTGCTGCTAATTTTCGCCAAGCTATCTTGAATCATGCCAGCCTTACAGGTGCGGATCTAGGAAATGCTGACTTCTCCGAAGCAAATTTGCAAGCCGCTCGATTGGGTCAAGCTAGTGCGACTGCCACAAAATTTCAGTTGGCTAACTTAGTGCGATCGGAGTGGCAAGGAGCCGATTTGACTGGGTCAGACTTTAGCCAAGCTAACCTCCAGTATGCGGATCTAAGCTCGACCCAACTGGCAGAGGCTAATTTCAAAAATGCGCAATTGCAGCATGTCAGTTTCCGCAACGCAGATCTCAGTCAGGCAGATTTACGCGGGGCCAATGTTACGGGAGCAGACTTCCAAGGGGCGATTTTTACACCTTCCTCCTCTAAGCCTTCTAGCCAGTTCATTCAATTAGCACCTATTGCTTCGCAGTCTGGTCTGTTCAAGGGTGTTAACTTTGTCGATGCTAAAAATTTGAATCCTACTCAGATTGCCTATATTTGCGCTCAAGGGGGTCGTCATCCTCAGTGCCAATAGGGTGTGTCTCTGTTTTGTAAATGGCGCGGGCGAAACCCGTGTCCTACAAAACAAAATGCAAAACCTGTGCTAATCAGTCAATCAGCTAGATTATTGCGCTGCTTGGGTGAAAATAAGTAACAAGATGCCTGGTTTAAAACTAGGAATTTGCTTGAATAGACCTGAGGGTGAATCAGCCTAGATGAAGGGCTGAGGGCTGAAGTTGAATTGAGCGAGACAAATCAATCAATGCTACTGGTAGTGAGGAGTTGGCAATGAAGAGTCTTAAGCGCCTGTCGCAAAGTAAAAGTTGGGCTGGGTTGGCTACGGCGATCGCTCTAGGGGGCGCTGTCATAGCGGCAGGAGTTGAAGGTCTCGCCCCATCCGCAGCATCGGCACAGGCTGCCTATGGGAGTTATGTTGGCGTTGGTCCCTCGATTGGTCTCACCGATGGCTCTATCAATGAAGATAGCGAAAACGCTTTGGTCATTGCCGCTCGTTACAAGCTGCTGAAGTTGCCAATTTCTCTCAGAGCCCAAGCCTTGATTCTGAATGACAACACGGCGATCGTGCCCACTGTGTCTTACGACATCCCACTGAGCTGGCAAGCGGATGCCTATATTGGGGCAGGATATTCTTTCTCAGAGGGCGACTCTACTTCGCCTCTAGGCAATCAAGACGCCTTTGCTATTCAACCCGGAATTGACTACGCTCTGCCCAACAGCAAACTCGTAGTGTTTGGCAACGCCATTATTGCCTTTGATGCCTACCGGGAGAGTGGTGGGACAGCGGTCTCTGTGCAAGGTGGAGTCGGATATCGATTTTAATTCCAGAGACTAGAAGTTAAAAGTCGGAAGCCAGGAGCCAGAATTTAGGTGGTTCTTGGCTTCTTCATTCAGGTAGTCATGGTGGCCAAAGAGATTTAGAAATAAAGCTATTCTTCGGCGATCGCACTCTCTACTGAAGATGACTCGGCTTCTAAAATGCCACTCCGAATCACAAGTTGGGGCCAGACCAAGATAAAGAAACCCATCCAAGTTAGAATTGGCACTGCAACGAGGCAGGCAAACCAAACAGTGTGGGCAAGCAACCAACTGCCAGTAATGATGGTGATACCTGTAAGCAAAATGGACCAAGGTTGGCACCACCAAGGCTTATAAGACCAAGGGCTGATTTGAGAAGATTCAGACAAAATCTGACGCGATCGCTCCAGAACTCAACAGGGGTTATACAAAGAAACTGTGTTTTAGAAGGCACATCACTTTGAGTACAATGCTAAAACAAACATGACTAGAGTGTGGCTACTGCTCTAGTGATGGAAGGGGTACTGGATCATTCTGCAACTGTGTCTTCTGGCGATCGCCATGCCTCACCGCAACTTTGATTCTTTCCGAACTCAGCATTTGTCTGACCTGGAGTGGCCTGCCAATCCTGAACTGCAAAGCCAAATTACAGAATTACAAAACTCCTATAGCTCCCACTATAAGTTGCTAAATGTAAATGCTTGGGCGATCGCGAAAACAATGGACAAGTTCTATCCAGGTTTTTGGAATCGCTTCATGGCAAATCGGCAAGTAGCGTTGCAGCAATTTCTGGAGCAGAAGCGCCAGCAAGCAGCTCAGGATGCAGCTGCTACACCGTCTTCTGCCAGCTTAGAAATTCCAGAATAAATAGGTAAGGTGAGCATTGCCCACCCTACAAAACGATTCGAATAGCTTCTAAAAGCTGGCTCTAAGAGCGAGAAGCTGCCAAATTTAAGGGCTGATCCAGCTTGATTAAGATGAACTCGCTATCATCCGGTTTGCCTGGAGTCCGACCCGCACTAAAGGGATAGTTGTTGTCGTTGATCACCAAAAGAGTATTGGCGTCAATTGGTAACACGTCCTCGATCGTCACGAACGGGAAAGTAAACCGACCGTTCACAGTGCCATTACCACCCAGGCCTTGAGGGTCAGAAATATTGAGCAAATCTACGAGTAAGTCTTTTTTGACAAAGCCAGCCTCGTCTTGCTGCCGCAAATCTACTTTGTAGAGACGCTTGAACTGGGCAGGATCACTAAAGTTGGGATTGTTGGGATCGCCTTGACGATTGTCCCGTTCAATCACAATAAACTCGGAGTCATTAATGGCTGTAAAGTCGCCAATCGCATGACTGGGGTCTTCTAGCCGATAACCAAAAACTTTTCCGGTATAGCGCTTGGTTGCCAGATCAAACTCGTTAATCAGGAGGCGATCGCGCTGGAGGTCGCTGACCACAGGTTTTTCTAGCAAAGCGTAGAGCTTGGTGCCACTGGTATTCAGGGCCATGCCCTCAAAACCACCAGAACGGGGCAAATTTGCCGCCGTAACCCGTTCTTGATCGGTAAGTAGGTTGGCGAAGGCAGGATTGTCAGGCGATTGAATGAAGGGGCGATCGCCGAGTTTGAGGAAGTTGGGTAGGGGAATGGGTGGTTCTAAAAGTTGACCATTGGCGCTGGTATGCAACAAATAAGGCCCAAATTCATCCCCAAACCAATAAGTACCGTCACTCACCCGACGAAATGCCTCCAAATCAAAATCAGCCCCCGTTAATAGGCGGCGCGATTTGATCGTTGCTGCAACTGGAATTCCTTGCGGTTGTCTGGGGGAGATGCTGCCCGGATAAATGTTTTGCTCCGCCACAATAGGGAAGCCAGTTTGGTTGCGGCGATCGCTGAGCGAGATAAAGCTTTGACGACTAAACTGGCTCAACCGCCCGCCACTTTTTACGTTTACTGGAAAAATACGCCCAGAGGCAAAGTCGGGTTCAACGGCATAAAAGCGCAGGGGGTAATCTGGAGAATTAGCCTTGGCCCCATAACCGTTATCTGACAGAACCAAAAAGGTGCCTGGTTTCGGTCCGGGCAGCACCGCAGAAAAACCTTGGACAGGTAGTTTCTCTACAAACGGCACCGAAACTTCATTCGTCGCGCTAATTAGCTGCCCAGAAGTGGGGCCAGGCGCAAAGGTATTGGCTGGCAGAACGGCGCGTCCTACCAACTCTACGGCGATCGCAGGCGCATATAGTCCTAAAGCGTAGAGGGTGCTGACGACCGAAAAAATTGCCGTCAGTCCTGCAACGGAGACTCGTAACTTGGAATGGTGGGTTGAGCTTACAGCCTTGTTTGCGTTCATCGTCAGCAGTTGAGGTGTGGATAGTGCAACCATTAGCACTCAAAACTTACTGATGATGGGTTAAGGGAACCCTTGCCTAGCCGTTAAGATGTCCTTAAAAAAATCTGATTTCATGAAATCTTGCTGGGAAAATTGCTACTCGCTGTCTTTAGCAACTACTTGAGGCAAGCCCATACTGTAGTTAAGCACACGGCTCTCTAGGTTGTAGCTGATTTCTCCCTTCTTCACGAGCGATCGCACAAAGTGCTCCAAGTCTGACCCAATGCGACGCAGGTTATAGTCGGTTAAGTCTTCCCCTTCATTCGCAGCAACCAGCTCATCAAACTTGCGATATACCTGTTGCAAGGCAGCGTCATTCCATACAAACTCGTTGTCTGGGTCAACATCCAAGGTCAAAACGCCATCAGCAGGATTCAGTTCAGTGCCTTTCACTTCCGCAGTAAAGATGTGGATATGGCGGGTTGTAGACTTGAGTAGCATAGGAAATGTTACGGTCTATTGAGTGTATTGACTCATTCTAAACTACGACCATGAAACTCCTGTTTATTCGTCATGCTCAGTCTGTGGGAAACATAGAACGGCGGATGCAGGGGCATGGTGAGTTTGAGCTTTCGGCCAACGGCAAAATCCAAGCGGGGAAGCTGGCTCAGCGCTTACTAGAGGAGTCTTGGTGGCCTTCCGCAGTCTATAGCAGTCCGCTGAAGCGAGCAGTACAGACAACAGAAATTTTGGTGAATCACTTTGTTACGGCTCCTTTGCCTGCTGCCGTTAGTGATCTAATCGATAGTGAAGATACTTCCCAAGTGAGTGTAGCCACAGGCTCTCAAAAACCCTGTACCTTCCAAGTCTCTTATGCCGATGAGCTAGCAGAGTTTCAAAATGGCGTTTTTCAGGGCTTAACTTGGATGGAAGCGAAGGCGCGATACCCAGAGTTTTGCCGCACCTTAGAAACCTCGCCCGACTGGATTCAAATTCCTGAAGCCGAATCGCTGCAAGAAGCACGCGATCGCGCCCATCAATTCATCCAAAAGTTACTGGCCCAACATCAGGACTCTGACCAGATTTGGATTGTGACTCACAGTTGGATTTTGCAGCATTTGATCGCGGAGTTGATGGGTTGCGATCGCTCCTGGCGCTTACATGCCCGCAATACTGCCTTATTTGAATTTTGGCTCGATCGCTCGCGTTGGCACCTGCAAGACCAAAACCGTTTTAATACCGATCTCTGGCAGGTGCGCCGCTTTAATGATTGCCGTCATTTGGCCTCTTGAAACCTCAGCAGTGACACGATAAAGTCTCTGTCAAGACAGATTTCTACCTGGGTGTTTTGAACAGTTTCAATCCACCTCAAGGTACAGTATTGTGAGCAGGGAACCTGGATGACTGCGGCTAAAGTTCAGGATTTTTATTTAGACCGCTGAGCGCACAATGGTAGATTCAATTGAAAATATTACCAAGCAAGCCCGCCAAGGCAGCGTGGCAGCTATTATTCAAGTTTTGAATGATAAGCTGGCGGATTCTGGTGTTAGGACCAGAGCCATTTTTGAGGATGGCGTGCTACAGCTTTTGTGCGAAGCAGCGGATGTCGACCAACTAGAGCAATCTACCTTAGTTGAACGGGTGCGGCAGATTTTAGAGTCGATTTCACCGCGTAATATTCGCCGGGTCAAAATTAACAGCCGCATTGTGCGAGAGCAACAACTCTTGTGGCTAGAAGAAATTAATCGCGATCCAGAAAATCAATTACTTTGGTCGCAGGAAATTACTCTAACTCGACCTAACCTGTTCAAGCAGTTCATGGAGGATTTGCAGAGCCAGCAAGCAGAACAAGCGGCTGGTATGCCAAAAACTCCTTCTCCTCGCCAAGTCCGGGAGCAACGCCAATTTAAGCGAGGTGTGGTGGGTGGTACCTTAGCGAGTTTACTCTTGTTGCTGCTGGGTTGGGGTGCCTACAGTTGGTTTGGGCCGAAGTTGCAGGACAATAGCCAAGCAACTACAACTCCATCCCCTGAACCCGCCAAATCTCCTGAATCTAGCTCCGCTTCACCAACCCCAGCTAGTTCACCCGCACCTGCTACTAACTCTGCTGCTGCGATCGCCCCTAGCCCGTCTCCAGTTGCCTCGGCTAGTCCTAGCCCTAGTCCTCAAGCTGCGATCGCTCCTACTACTACCTCAACTTCTGCTGATCCCTTCGCAGATGCAGTCAGACTTGCCGAACAAACCGCCAGCGATGGCAAAGCAGCCCAATCCTCAGCAGATTGGTTAGCTCTAGCCGCCAAATGGCAACAAGCCTCCGACCTAATGGGACAAGTACCAGCCCAAGATAAGCGCTACAGCATCGCCCAAGACCGCACTGCTGTATATCAACGCTTTAGCGAAGCTGCTTTACTAGAAGCCAAAAAAAAACAAGGTCAAGCAGCTAGCAAATCTGAGAATTAGTAACAGTTAAATTAGAAAATACATCTGGTAAATTCTGTTTTGATGGCAGGGCAACTCTAAACAATTCAGTAGCTTAGTTTCTCAGTGAAAAAATAAAGATTTTATCGGTTTGCTTGCTTAAAACAAAGTGCCTTGAACTATTTGTGCTTGTGGATTGGTTGGTTTAGGGGGCCAGAAAATACCGAGTACAACCCAAGTGTTGTATGGAAATACCGTACCCATGAAGAAGCGAGTGTCCTTGCTCTCATTACACAACTCGTCAAGGAACTTGCGACGAACGCTCAGTGCTGCTTGCTCCTCATTGCCCAATCGTGCTACTTCGTTTAACCAAAGTACTCCTAGCTCCCAATCCTCAATCATGGCGTTGTGAGGCTTACTACTATCCTCGCATTCAAAGATGTAACTGAACTTGTACGGTATTTTGCGAAGGGGCTTTTGCACAGGTCCAAAGAGAGTTAGCTGATCAAACAGAGCCTGCCATTCCGGTTTCCACTCAGGATCAGCAGGCTCAATCTTTAAGTCAAGTACCCGCGTTGGCTTGACGATACCAAGAGAGGCATGCTCAGAATCATGCAGTATTCGCAGTTGCTTGACTGTGTAGATTGGTATTTGATCGATGATTTGACGACGTTCTCCCCATCCGTTTTTTGTTGAGAGTGGTTCTCCTAATACGCGAATCGTGTCTAGAAGCGGCTTTCTGCTTTCTTTCCGTCGATCATTACCTGAGCCATGTGGTAGTAAATCAACTTCTATCCACTGATATTTGCGAAATTGCTGATTTCTTGGTCTATAACGATAGTCAATCGGATAAAGCCGAATCCACTCTCCCTGCTCTGTGACACCAGCAGTGCATACAAGCTCTTGATAGCCTCTTGACGGATGGGGGTACGTCATTACAGTTATAAGAACTTTAGTTTTTACTGCTTGGTTGCTCATTTTGGTGCTCCCAAGTGCTGGATTGACATACCAGTCAAAGTTGTTAGGTGCTGAGCAAGAACATTGCGATGACAAAAGGCTGGATCGGCTTCCATACAAACAAGAACACTGGGCTTAGACTTTAATAGGTCAATTACATCAATCAGGTCATCTTTTCGTGAAGGAAGACTGCAACAATACTTTTCAAACAGAGATGTATATTGAGCATCAGAGCTTAAATTATCCCGTTCTGAGCCCGGTATTCCTAATCCAGGAAGATGTTGATAATCAATTTTCAAAGAGTTACATAAACGTCCTAGCGTGCTTTTATGAAAGCCATATCGACGTGAAATAGGATTATAACGAACATCAATTAAGCAGGAAATACCAGATTCTAAGAGGAGGTTTAAGAATTCATCAACCGTTTTTCCTTCGTATCCAGCGGTGTAGATAGCCTTCTCTGCGCTCGGTCGTTTTTCTTTTCTTCTCCCTCGAAGATCACTATTCACTGTAAACCAAAAATACTGGTTATAGATTAAATCTATGAGTTCTTCCCCAGACAACTTGCCATACTTTGCAGTAATACTCTGAATGTCTTGTACGACGGTTTTAGGTAAATTTATATCTAATTCTTTACCTAATGATGTAAGACTCCAAGAACTATTCTCTTTCTCTAAGAAACCATTACGAATAAGGGAATCTGTTTCTTGGGCGAGAGTAAAAGAGTACGGCCCATAACGATATGGGATGAACTGATAAAAGGTTTTACCTCCCTGAGAAAGTGTTTCATGTGATAGTAGGAATGCCCACTTCATCATCTGTAAACTGGATGCTGCACCTCCAACCTGCTGAAGAATTAACAGTAAAGCTTTTTGCCGATGTAGCACTTTCTTGTTAACCTTGAATTAGATCATTTGTTCTACTTATCTTCTCATGAAGTAGCTACTGTATACAGCTTTCTTAAGTCAATATTATTAAATGAAAGTTCATTTTTTTCTAACACAACTCTAAAAAATAATTAACAGAGACAATATGTCTTAATGCTCTATTACTCCAAGCCACACTGGCGCTGGAGCGCTTGATTTAGTAAAACGCGGTATTCTTTTTGCTTGATGATGTAAGCTCCGAACCGCTCTAGGTGGGGGTTCATCATTTGGGCATCGAAGAAGACGAATTGGCGCGATCGCAGGTGTTCTACCAGCTTCACCAGCGCCACCTTCGAGCCATCGGGGATGCGGAAAAACATTGACTCGCCAATGAACGCGCCACCGATGACGATGCCTAAAATTCCACCTGCTAAGCGATCGCCCTGCCAAGTTTCAAAGCTGTGTGCCCAACCTGCGGCGTGGAGGGCTTGGTAAATTTCTTTGAGCTGCGGAGAAATCCAAGTGGTTTCGCGATCGGCGCAGCCCTCTACCACTGCGGTAAAGTCCCGATCTACGGCGACAGTAAAGCGCTCTTGATTCAGGACTCGTTGCAGCGATCGCGGATACCGAAACCGTTCATCTAGAGGAATCAGCGTGCGTTGACGGCTAGAATACCAATCCAACGCGCCCGACTCATCGGCCATCAAGAAATAGCCCTGAGCGTATCCCTGAACAATAGTGGGAACGTCAAAGGGTAAGGATTTCGACGCCATCCTCAGTTACAACTATGGTGTGCTCAAATTGGGCGGATAGCTTGCGGTCTTTGGTCACTGCCGTCCAATTGTCATCCAATACTTCGACTTCCCAAGTGCCTTCGTTGATCATGGGTTCAATCGTAAACACCATGCCTGACCGTAGCTTTTTACCTGTGCCCCGCTTACCGTAGTGAGGAATGAAAGGCTCAGTATGGAAGACGCGGTGGACTCCATGCCCTGTGAAGTCTTGGACCACCGAAAAACCTTCTGCTTCGGCATACTCCTGAATCGCGGCCCCAATGTCTCCGACTCGCGCATCTGGCTTAACTTCAGCAATGCCTCTTCTTAAAGATTCCTCGGTCACTTCAACCAACTTTTTCGCTAGAGGTGACGGTTGACCCACAAAGTAGGTTCTAGAAGTATCTCCATAGAAACCATCCACGATTGGCGTGACATCAATGTTGATAATGTCGCCTTCCTTCAAAATTTGCTTGGCGTTGGGGATACCGTGACAAACCACATGGTTAACGCTGGTACAGATTGACTTAGGAAAGCCATGATAACCCAGGGGAGCACTCTTAGCTCCGTGTGCTTGGGTCCAACGTTCTGCTTCGTCATTAATCTCTAAAGTACTAATGCCTGGTCGTACCAGCGGTTCTAAATGGCTCAGCAACTCAGATGCAAAGCGTCCAGCCTGACGCATTTTGTCTATTTCGCGATGCGAAAGCAGTACCAGTGGTTCTTTCCCCATTATCTTGAATCCCCCTTGTGTCTTGGCCGTACTATTTCACCGCATTAATTTTGCTAGTTGGGTTAAACATAACCTCGCAAATCTAGTTTGGTGAAGCCGATCTGAATGGTTGTTGCAGTTTGTTCAGAGGCTCTAATCCGGCGTTGGGGTAGCGGTATAGTGGTTAGAGAAACCCTCTGTTTCCAAGAAGCATCCTAGTTAAGCTGAGCTAGCTTTCCTTTAGGCTGCCTTCAAACAGTTGTCAATTTGCTAGGTCAATGGCCGAACCAATTCCCCCCATCACCCTGCCTCCTGCCGAAAACCCCCAGCAGGAAGGAGAATGGCTAAAAAGCGTTTTATGTCAGTGGCTAGACCACGAATTTATTCCTGAAGCAATTAACCAGCAGATCGCTGAGAGAGCCACTCAAGTTTTTGTTCGCCAACGGATGGAAGGCGAAAATGACTTAGGATCACTCGTGATTGCCATCGTTACCGAAATGCAAGCCTTTGATTTTTCTAAAAGCTTTTTCAGCGAGTTTGCTGTAGCCAATGCAGTCAGCGACCTGCTCTTAGATAGCTTGGGAATCGATCGCTGCTGTGGTCAGTGATCGGAATAGTTATTGGGTAGATTTTGGATTTCGGATTCTGGATCGCAAATGATTGACTAATCCAAAACCTAAAATCCAAAATCTGTTTACCAGCTAGACTTAACCACTCCGGGCAGCAGACCTTGGTGGGCCATTTCCCGGAATACGTGACGAGACAAGCCAAAATCACTGTAGTAGCCTCTAGGACGACCGGTCACCCAGCAGCGATTCCGCAAGCGAGTGGGTGCGCTGTTACGAGGCAACTGTTGGATTTGACGGTGAATTTCAAGCTTTGCTTGTTGGGAAGTTGCTTGGGCAAATTGTTCCTGTAGCTCTTCCCGTTTTTGAGCGTACTTGTCAACCAACTTCTGGCGACGCTTTTCCCGCTCAATCATGCTTTTCTTAGCCATGAATTGCCTGGTTTCTCTCAAATAAAGACAGCATTTTCTATTCTATCTGATTCGACAGACCCTGATCTACCCCCATGTCGATTAATCAGATTTGTGGGGCTGTGAGTAAGGGCGGTTGCAAAGCTGCTATATCCACCTTGTTTGGATCAGCGGAGGGGCAGAGGTCGGCTAGAAGGCAGCGATCGCAAGCAGGGTTACGAGCATTGCAAACCGCCCGCCCGTGATAAATGATCCGAATCGACCAATTTTCCCAATCTGGTTGTGACAGCAGCTTAATCAAGTCCCGCTCAATATGAATGGGGTCGGTGTGCTTGGTGAGGCCTAAGCGTTGAGTCAGCCGCTTGACATGAGTATCGACCGTCACCCCAACATGAATCCCGTAGGCATGGGCTAACACCACATTCGCTGTTTTACGAGCCACACCTGGAAGTTTCAGCAAATCTTCCATCAACTTGGGCACTTGACCATTAAATTCAGTCTGAATCAAATAGCAAGCTGCCCGAATATTTTTGGCTTTGTTGCGGTAGAACCCGGTCGATCGCACTAAAGTTTCCAAGTCCAATGGATCAGCAGCAGCTAGGGCAGCAGCATCTGGAAAGCGGCGAAACAATTCTGGAGTGACTTGGTTAACTCGTTCATCGGTGCATTGGGCCGAAAGAATTGTCGCCACCAGGAGTTGGACAGGAGTTTCGTAGTTAAGGGTGCAAGGGGCTTCTGGATAGAGTCGCTTCAAACGAATCAATATTTCCAGAGCCCGTTGCTTTTTAGCAGACAGTTTTCGCGTAATGCTCATGGCATAGCCGAAGGAGAATTAGATTCAGCCTGCTGATCTAAGGTTGAAATAACTTTTGCACAGGTTCTAGGTTGACCGTATCGCGAATAATCAAGAAAATGCCCAAGCCTAACAAGAGCATCAAACCCGTTTGCATCACGCCATCTTGAATTTTGGTCGGTAGAGGTTTACCCCGTAGCCCTTCGATTGCGAGAAAGGCTAACTGGCCACCATCCAAAGCAGGTAAGGGCAAAATGTTGATAATGGCCAGGTTAACGCTGATCAGCGCCGCAAACTGGAATAAGCTAGCGGCATCAGAACGAGCAATATTAGCTCCTAGAGCTACGATCGCCACTGGACCAGAAACCTGCTCAGCCGTTTCACCAAAGTTACTGATTAACTGACCAAAGCCTTGGACTGTCAGAACCACGATGCGCTGAAATTCATTGGCACCCGTGCTAAAGGCTTCCAAAATATTGCTAGCTCGACGGCGCTTTACCTCAGCGTTTTGAGCCAGTTGCACGCCAATACGGCCTTTGCCTTCTGGGCCTAAGTCAGGCTTGACGCTGAGAGACAACGTTTCATCACCGCGTTGCACGGTAAGGGGCAGCGCTTCATTCGGGTGAGTCTGAATCTCTTCCATCAAGATCTGGATGGCTTGTTTGGAAGCGCCTAATTCCCGATTGTTAACACTCAGGACGATGTCTCCAGATTTGATGCCTGCCTTCGTTGCGGCTGAGCTAACTTCGGCGGCAACCTTGGGCACAATGACACCAGGTTGATAGTTAAACTCTGGAGTGCCAACTGCGGCGACCTGACCAACAAGCAGGAAGTAGGCAAAAATTAAATTAGCAATCACGCCAGCGCTAATCACGATCGCCCGATCGAGCACGGGACGATTTCGCAGTAGATTCGGATCTTCAGGGGGAATTTCGCTTTCTGGATCATCATCAGGAAAGCCAACGAACCCCCCTAATGGGAAAGCGCGAATGGCATATTCAGTTTCTGGCCCTTGATATTTCCACAGAACGGGGCCAAACCCTAGGGAAAAGCGATTCACATGGATACCTTGAGCCCGCGCTGCGGTGAAGTGACCCAGCTCATGGACCACAATCAAGAGTGCTAAGACTGCGATCGCCGCCAAAACTGACATAGATTTAAGATCCGAAAAACGTCTGTTAGATATCTTTACTATTCTAAGATGCCTGAATCGTTGACGCCGACTCCATCTTAGAGAACCTCTCGCCGGAGGTAGGGTTGTAACACTTCCGGTAGACGGACTGTACCGTCTGGTTGCTGATAATTTTCCAGAACCGCGGCCATCGTCCGACCGACTGCTAAGCCAGAACCATTCAAGGTGTGAACCAGTTGGGTGCCTTTTTGCCCAGCTTCTTTAAAGCGAATATTGCCGCGTCGGGCTTGGAAATCTAGGAAGTTAGAACAGCTAGAGATTTCGCGATATTTACCCGAAGCTGGCAACCAGACTTCTAGGTCGTAGCACTTGGCTGCGCCAAACCCTAAGTCCCCAGTGCAAAGCTCAATCACTCGATAAGGCAATTTCAGAGCTTGCAAGATTGCCTCGGCATTTTGCACCAAAGCTTGGTGTTCTTGCTCTGAGGTGCTGGGATGCACCAGTTTGACCAATTCTACTTTGTTAAATTGGTGCAGACGAATTAAGCCGCGTGTGTCCCGACCATAGCTGCCTGCTTCCCGGCGAAAACAAGGCGTATAAGCACAGTGATGAATCGGTAACTGTTCTGCAGCCAGAATTTCATCCCGATAAAGATTGGTCACGGGAACCTCGGCTGTAGGAGCTAGCCAAAGATCATCTGACTCACACTTAAAACTTTCTTCAGCAAATTTGGGCAGTTGTCCTGTAGCAGTCAGCGATTCGCTATTGATCAAGAACGGCGGAATCACTTCCAGATAACCTGCCTCAGTTTGGCGATCGAGCATGAACTGAATCAAAGCTCGCTCTAGCGCTGCTCCAGCCCCAATTAAGGTAACAAATCGACTTTGCGCTACTTTAGTCGATCGCTCGGTGTTGAGAATGCCGAGTTTTTCACCAATTTCCCAGTGGGGCAAAATATCGGGGTTTTGCGGCTTGTATTCATCACCCCAACGCCGCACTTCGACATTTTCTTCTTCGCTCTGGCCCACGGGGGTAGAATCGCTGGGCAAGTTGGGCAAAGTCAGGAGCAACCCTTCAATCTGAGCTTTCAGTTCTTTTTCCTGCGGCTCTAAATTACTGAGCTTGGCCTTGATTTGGTTGCCCTCTTCCCGCAATTCTTGAATTTCTGAACCTTTGGGGTCGCTACCTGCCTTAATTTTCTGTCCGACGAGTTTACCAATTTCGTTGCCACGGGCCTGAAACTGCGATCGCTCCTTCTCAATTTCCCGCTGTTGTTGATCCAATTGCAGAATCGGCTGAATGTCAAAATTGCCCGATCGGTGGTTCAGGCGTTCTTGGACTGCTTGTGGATTTTCCCGGATCTGCTTCAGATCAAGCACAAATCTTCCTCAAAATCTTGATTAATACTTTGGCAATAGATCAAGATATACCGTTTATTGGGCTTCTCTTTAAGTTTTGTGGGGCTTGACGGTTCCCTTATCTCACAGCAAACCTCTCCCCAAACCCCTCTCCTCAAGGAGAGGGGCTCTGAATCTTGCTCCCCTTCCCTAGCAGGCAAGGGGTTGGGGGTTAGGTCTCAAGATTAAGGCACGTCAAAGGGAATCAACGCTTCTTCGGGGACATAGCTGTGGTAGCGGCCTCCATCTGAAAGCACTAGCACCACCCGCAGAGACCAGTCTGGTTTGGCGGGTAGGTCGGCCCAGGGCACTGCTAACTCTAAGCACTTGTCAATCCTGACTTGGGCGCGGCTGGGACGGGGATGCCATTGGTAATGCTCTCCCGCTTGCTGAAACCAAATGGATTCGGTTGCTAAGTTGATGCTGAGATGGTCGTGAAATAGATAATTCAAGGGCGCTTCGTCGGGCAGGTCCGCTATCGGCGCTGGGCTGTTGTGCATGGTTTGGTTGGTGTAGAACCACAATAAATTCAGTTCTGGCGATCGCCCAATCCCAGCCTGCATGCCTGCTTGAAAGTCTAGACGTAGGTAAAAGTTTAAGTGATCAACTCCGTACCAAAGGCGTTGCATGGGACTACTGCGGTGCATGGTGCCTCTGGCTCCCCCCACTTCAATGCGACCTGCTTTATCCCAATCCTGCTCATCCCCACGTCCATCAATCACTGGGTGGATAAACCCTTGAGGACGGTGGTCTCCCTTCGCTTCATGAACCTCGATCGGACGGTACAGGTGGGACGGTACTGGCTCGTTCAGGGCTTGATAGATAGCGCACAAGTGTTCGCGGAAGAGTTGGTCAAAAATGGCATCTTGGTTGGAAGAGTGCCCTTCACCAAACCACCAAAACCAATCGGAACCTTCAGCGGCGTAAAGCGCTTCCCAAGCGGCAGGATTGCTTTCTTCAGTGGCTTCGGGGTGGTTGGCTAGTACTTGGCGGGCTTCAGTAAGCAGATCCCAAGCCCGATTTTTCGCTGGATCGCCAATCCAAGTTGTGAAGCTACCGTCTACCCAAGAACCGCTGTGGAGTTGAGCCGCTGGTATGGTCTCCGTCGGCGGGAATTTCTCAACAAACTCAGAAACCGTGACCAACTTAATATCTTGGTCGTTACTGAGGGTTTGATAGAAAGCTTCTAAGAACGGTTTGCCATCTTGTTGATAGAACTCCCAGCAGTTTTCGCCGTCTAACGCAATCGTGACAAGCCAAGGCTGTTCCAGAGCGGTGCTGCCACTGGATTGGCGTTTCTTCAGCGATCGCGCGATCGCCTCCAAGTGCCCCACCAAATCAGCGGCGGCCCGCTTCGGCTCCATAGCGCTGTAAGTAAACCCAATCAAGTCAGACAAACGGTGATCTCTGAATACGATTGCCAAGTCACCATTTGGAGTTTCTAGGCGATACGGTCGGTACAAGAGTTCTGGCTCATGGACATTACCCAGACCGTCGCGATGGAAGAAATGCTTCAGCGTCCAGCCCAACACCGCTTCATCGGAACATAACCAGTTAAATCCTTGTTTCGCCACATGCGGCAAAATTTCTGGACTGACCGACTGCTCCGAAGGCCATAACCCACGGGGGGCTTGCCCAAAGCGATCGAGATACATATCCCAGGATTTCTGTAAATGGCGCGGAATGTCCTCTGCCCACTGAAACCGCTGTTCTGGCAATTTCATATTGGGAATCGCCACTCGCCCAGCGTTGGTATCAGCCAGCAGCGGCAAAATCGGGTGAGTGTAGGGCGAAGTCGTCACTTCTAGCTGCCCTGTTTCCTGCATGGCCCGGTGCTGCGGAATAATGCGGCTGAGAATTTCGCGCTGCTTGGAGTAAATGCGCTGGCGATCGCCAATCGTAAAGTTGCGGCCCTGCTTTAGCCACTGCTCAATCTCGGGGTCATCCCAGAACAGGGGGTCTATCCAGGCTAAGTTGTGCCAAGCTAGCAGGTCGCTATAGTCTTGCAAGTTCCAATTTTCTAAGCACCATGCCTCCCCTCGGTCCTGCCGCTGACCGTATAGCTCAGCATAGCGAGGATGTGGATCGATCAAGGTATGGTGGTTGGCATCAAAGAAATGCCCCACAATAAATTCTTTTTGCTCTCGCGTCAGTTGCTCTGTGGGCAACAAAGCAACTGAAAGATAAGGGTCGAATGCTTGTCCCGCTACGTAGTCTTCAATTTGCAGGATCAAAGACGGCACCAAATTGACCGTTTGATGCAGCTTGGGGTAACGCTCTAGTAACAGCACCAGATCCAAATAATCTTTTGTACCGTGCAATCGCACCCAAGGCAGACGGTACTGACCCGCCACGCGCGATTTGTACAACGGCTGGTGCTGATGCCAGATAAAAGCGACGTAGAGAGGATAAGTCATAGGAATTGTGAAGGAGCTCTTACCATAAAAAATAAACAGGAAAGATGGACTTACCTTCCCTGTTTAATCACTTTATGCACAGTGTAAAAAAACGGTTGATGTCAGTAACGTTTCCTTACATGACCTGTTCAACGTCAGCAATTTCTGGAATAAATTCCCGCAAGCGCCGCTCAATGCCCATGCGAAGCGTCATGGTAGAACTGGGGCAGGAGCCACAAGCGCCTTGGAGCCGTAGTTTGACTACTGGTCCATCAATATCTACAAGTTCGACGTTGCCGCCATCCGAGATCAAGTAGGGACGCAGTTCATCCAGTACTTTTTCTACGTTTTCTGAGGTTAACGCTAGAGTTTCAGCCATAGTTTCCCTTTCGCAGTCTGTCAATTGCAGCGATATTGATCCTAGGTTTATCCTAACGCTACAAAGGTAAAGACCGCACGGGAGCTTCTGGCTCCAGAAGAGAATGTTTAGTTTATTGCGGTAATCGCTCTACCAAGAGGTCTACCGACTCATTTAATGAAGTAGTAGTGCTCATAATCGGCTCTTGAAATAGGGGCACGTCAAAAGTGACCGTTGAGCCTAATCCTTCACCCAAACTGTAGAAGTTGACTACGCCACCCATTGCCTCGACCAAGCGTTGCGAGATGGCAAGCCCTAAACCTGTACCGCCATATTGACGAGTTCGGGAACCATCTACCTGGCTAAAGGATTGGAACAATTTATCTTGTTTGTCGAGAGAAACGCCAATGCCTGTGTCGGCCACTCGGATTTTCACCATTCCAGGCCGCTCATTGTTCTGTACAGTAACTTTCTTCTTCACCACTTCAGCGCTGATGGTGATGCCGCCTTCATGGGTGAATTTAATTGCATTTCCCACTAAATTCAGCATCACTTGCAGCAAGCGCTGATAGTTACCCTCCAGAATAATTTGGTCGTAAGTAGGGGGTAAATTGATTTCAAAATTCAAGTTTTTCTGTTGGGCTTGAATTTGTCTTTGGGAGAAGTTTTCCACTGCGGACAAGAGTTCGTTGAGGTTGACAGGGCTTAACTCTAGCTGCATCTTGCCAGCCTCGATTCTGGCAATGTCAAGGATGTCATTGATCAGCTGCATGAGGTGAATAGCACAGTCGTAAGCTTCTTCGATAAACTCGTGCTGCTCTTCTGGGCTATCGACCATGTCATCCATCACCAGCTTGAGGAAGCCGATCATGCCATTCAGCGGAGTGCGGAGTTCGTGGGATGTATTGGCCAAGAACTCACTTTTAAGACGCGATGCTTCTTCAGCTTGCTGGCTAGCTTCTTCTAACTCGCGATGCTTCTGGACTAAATCTTCGTTGACTTTTTGAAGTTGGTTGGCTAAGGTCTGACTCGCGGTAAATAGAGTGGCGTGGGCGATCGCGGTTCCCACTTGGTCGGCCAACTCTCGCACTAGGTCAATTTCAGCTTCGCTCCACATCCGAGGGCGATCGCACTGGTACAAGCAAATCAAGCCATTGGGTTGATCTTGGTAGCAGGTAGCAACCATCAAAATTGATTGCTTCGGCCCCTCCAGAACTTGCGCCGTGGAACCGTTACTTGAGTGATTTCCTTCCTGACCGCTGTAAGCGCCATTGAAAATATGCATCGTATTGGCGCTTTGCTCGAGCAAAATCGGCTCCAGTAGAGTCAGCGCCTGTCTGACATGGACTTCCTCAGCAATTTTTAGGGTCTGCCCTTGCATGGAGGGAGCCTGATCCTGACAAAATTCTGCCACCACCTTGACAGCAGAATTGCCACTTTCGTAGGGACAGATGATGCAGCGGCTGACGCCTAAAGCTTTACCCAAACCATTAACGGTTTGCTGCCAAATCGTCTCTAAGTCAAGGGTACGCCGGATGTTCCAGGCAATTTGGGTGAGTAGTTTTTGATAACGATCTGAATTAGGGGCTTCATGGCGGGGGAAATCTGCTTCAACGGTAACTCCTTGATCCCGACCAGAGGTGGATAGTCGTCTACCCATGACCAAGGCTGTTGTAGCGATGCCGCTGGGAGTGAGGATAGGACTAACAATCAAGTCGAAGAGTAGGTATTGATCGCCGAAGCGAAAGGGATAGGTAAAGCGATCGGGAGTTAAATAGTCTAAGACTCGTCGCACCCGCCCTAGATAAGGATTGAGCGCTGCTGGGCCAAACCCTTCTCCAAGGCCATGACCTACCAGTTGATCCGGTGTGAGCCCAAAGTGTTCAGCTTCCTGCCAATAAAACGAAAGGTATTCCCCTGTAACCGTTTGGGTAAATACCAACTCAGACCCTAATCCCTGCAAGTATTCAGGGTTATCAGTAGCAGGTACTAATTCTGTCAGTTCCGTTAATGAAAATTTAGAGTCGGCGGAAGAGGTCATTAGTATAGGATGCGAAACTGCGAAGGGTGCGAATAGAGAAGCACTACTTTAGGCTTAATTTCTTCAAGCTTAGTGAGGCTTCGCGATCGTCTAGAAGAACAGAGTAGATGCAACCAAGCAAATGTCTAGAACCCAAGAAACCGTTCGCTATCTTTAGGAAAACTGCTATGAGTAGTAGAACTTGGCTGGCCCTGACTGGCCTAGGCACTGATATACAAGCAGTTATCCCAGTTCGGCAGTTTAATTAACCTTCAAGGTTTGAGGTGAGCTGCTAGATCAATCATTCCACTCGCCTCTGGGGGGCACCGGAGGATTTCTAGGCAGGGTTCGAGATAGTTCGTAGTCTGAGGAAAATTCTCCCCTCAACCACTGCCGTACTGCTGTCTCAATCACCTTACTAGGATCGCTGGTGAGATGTTGAATTTGATCAAGCAATTCTGGGTCTAAATGAATTGCAATCTCAACCTTATCCGATGGTCGTGGGGAAGGGCTAGCCTGCTCACTCATAAGTAATGACAGAGATCTTCAGTGGATCAAATGCAAAGAGACTGGGAAGGCGGCAACGGTTTTTAAGTAGTTTCGCCCTCAAGTAACACCCAAAACGTTCTTTGAAGGATCAAAAATACATCTGAGTTATAAAAAATTCTAGACACAGGAATTGAGTTCCTACGTGCATTGTACATGCTGCCCTCTAATCCCGCGGCATATCTGCGTTCAACCTCAGCGATCTAGCTCTATTTGACTCTGGGTCGAGCTAAGCTAGCCTTGTAAGAGCTGTGCCTGTCGTGGCTGTTTGAGCCTAGAGTCCTTGCGCTTGCAGACCGAGGATTGTGTCAAAATGCATTACAGAGCCTTCTAAATCCGCCCCTAATTTGCCCTGGCTTTGGGCTAATTCACAAAGCTGAAATTGTTTCTTAGTCATCTTCATCCTGCCTGTTAATTGAGCCAGCTATATGACCGACGTGCCCGTTTCTCGCATTCGTAATTTTTCGATCATTGCCCATATTGACCACGGAAAATCTACCCTCGCGGATCGCCTGCTACAAACAACTGGCACTGTTAGTGATCGGGATATGAAGGCCCAATTTCTAGACAATATGGATCTAGAGCGCGAGCGGGGGATTACTATCAAGCTCCAGGCAGCGCGGATGAACTACAAAGCCCGTGATGGCGAGCAGTACGTCCTGAACTTGATTGATACACCAGGGCACGTAGATTTCTCTTATGAGGTGTCGCGATCGCTCGCAGCTTGTGAAGGCGCGTTGTTGGTAGTCGATGCCTCACAGGGTGTAGAAGCGCAAACGCTAGCCAACGTCTATTTAGCTTTAGAACATAATCTAGAAATTATTCCAGTCCTGAACAAAATTGATTTGCCTGGTGCCGACCCGGAGCGAGTCAAGCAGGAAATTGAAGAGGTCGTTGGTCTCGACTGTAGTGGGGCTATCTTGGCCTCGGCTAAAGAAGGTCTGGGCATTAATGAAATTTTGGAGTCGATCGTCCACTTAGTGCCCCCGCCGAAGGACACGATTAACGATCGCTTGCGAGCCTTGATTTTTGACAGTTACTACGATAGCTACCGAGGTGTGGTCGTTTATTTCCGAGTCATGGATGGCACGGTGAAAAAAGGCGATCGCGTTCGGCTGATGGCCTCGAAAAAAGAGTACCAAATTGACGAACTAGGCGTACTTTCGCCCACCCAAGTCCAAGTGGATGAGCTGCATGCTGGCGAGGTAGGCTACCTAGCAGCGGCAATCAAAGCGGTTGAAGATGCGCGGGTTGGTGACACAATTACCCAAGCCAATGCCTCGGCAGCCGAGCCGCTCCCAGGCTATACAGAAGCCAAGCCGATGGTGTTCTGTGGCATGTTTCCGGTAGACGCTGATCAGTACGAGGATTTGCGGGAAGCATTAGAAAAACTCAAGCTCAATGACGCAGCGCTTTACTACGAACCGGAAACCTCTAGCGCGATGGGGTTTGGGTTTCGTTGTGGCTTCCTCGGCTTGTTGCACATGGAAATTGTGCAAGAACGCTTGGAGCGAGAATACAACCTGAATTTGATTATTACGGCTCCCTCGGTGATCTATCGAGTCACGACTATGAAAGGCGAAGTGACTCTCGTAGATAATCCGAGTCGTTTACCGGGCCCTCAAGAGCGTGAGAAAATTGAAGAGCCTTACGTCCAAGTAGACATGATTACGCCGGAGGAGTACGTCGGTACCCTGATGGAGTTGAGTCAGACCCGACGGGGGGTATTCAAAGATATGAAATACCTCACTAAAGGCCGTACAACGCTGATTTATGAGCTGCCTTTGGCTGAGGTAGTGACCGACTTCTTTGATCAGATGAAGTCGCGATCGCGCGGTTACGCCAGCATGGAATACCACTTAATTGACTATCAGGAAAATCCGCTGGTGCGCCTAGACATCATGATTAACGGCGATCCAGTAGACTCATTGGCTACGATTGTCCACCGCGACAAAGCTTATGGAGTGGGTCGCGTGTTGGTCGAAAAGCTCAAAGAACTAATTCCTCGCCACCAGTTCAAGATTCCTCTACAGGCAGCAATTGGCTCCAAAGTCATTGCCAGCGAAAGTATCCCAGCGTTACGCAAGGACGTACTGGCTAAATGCTATGGCGGTGACATTAGCCGGAAGAAGAAGCTGCTGCAAAAGCAAGCCAAGGGTAAAAAGCGCATGAAGGCCATCGGTACCGTAGATGTGCCCCAAGAGGCGTTTATGGCTGTCTTGCGCCTGGATCAGTCCTAATTTGGGCTTTGGGCGGCATTACTGAGGTTAGTTCGCCTCGCAAATAAATTTACTTGCATTTGTACTTGCCGTTGGCAGCACTCCCACTCGAAAGCACCTTGCGGGGAAACTACTGAGTGGGAGTATTTTTTGCAAGCCACAAGTAACTCGTGACTGATGTAACGCTTACTGGCAGAATTTTCATCAGCGTCAGCAGGCTCAGGAATTCAAGTTAAAGTCTGATTACATCTGAGCTGTGCTCAAGACTCCTATTTTGGTCAATTCAGCATCTTCCAATTGACATATTTGATATTAAATTTATTCTGATTCTTAGATTATTTACTGGCTAATGTTGATGCTCTTCAAGCCTAGAGGGCACTAGAGCGATCGCTCCTGAACAGACATTCTCAGCATTTTGGCATTGACTTACTTGGTCTCCGGTAAGGCTAAACTAGGCTAATTTTCATCAATTCAGGGTTGCTATTAAGTTTTGGTGAATTCTACGGTTTTAGATCTGACTCCACCCAAAATTTCTGTTAGTTTTCTAAACAAATCAGTACAAATACGGCAACGCTAGACAGTCCAAAAATCAGAGGTTAACTTAGAGGACAGCTTTCCTCCAAAGAGCTAATCCAACAGCTTAGAAACCTTGAATCGGCCCTAACGTCTGTTTTCCAGTTGACTCAGGATTGGGTTGTAAAATAATTCAACCCTCTTCAAATATCTGTAGCTTCAAACTATGAGAATTTTAGTCACAGGTGGTGCTGGATTTATTGGTTCACATCTCATAGATCGATTGATGACAGAGGGACACGAAGTCCTTTGCATCGATAACTTCTATACGGGACATAAACGGAATTTGCTGAAATGGCTAAATCATCCCTATTTTGAGTTGATTCGCCATGACATCACCGAACCTATTTCCCTAGAAGTGGACCAGATTTATCACCTAGCCTGTCCAGCCTCGCCAGTGCACTATCAGTACAATCCAGTCAAAACCATCAAAACTAATGTGATGGGCACTTTGAATATGCTGGGCTTGGCTAAACGAGTCAAAGCGAGATTTTTCCTCGCTTCTACTTCTGAGGTTTATGGTGATCCAGAGCAGCATCCTCAAACTGAGGAATACCGAGGAAATGTCAACCCTATTGGTATTCGTAGCTGCTATGACGAGGGTAAACGGGTTGCAGAAACCCTAGCTTTTGATTACCACCGCCAAAATGATGTTGAAGTTCGCGTGGCTCGAATCTTCAATACCTACGGCCCCAGAATGCTAGAAAACGACGGTCGGGTTGTCAGTAACTTTGTTGTTCAAGCTCTGCGAGGAGTTCCCCTGACTGTTTACGGGGATGGCTCTCAGACTCGAAGCTTTTGCTACGTCTCAGATTTAGTAGACGGTTTCATCCGTTTAATGAACGGTGAGCATACTGGTCCTGTAAATTTGGGGAATCCTGATGAGTACACCATCTTGCAACTGGCTCAAGCCGTGCAGCAAATGGTAGCTCCAGATGTGGCAATTCGATTTGAACCATTACCCCAGGACGATCCCCGTCGCCGTAAGCCCGACATCACCAAAGCTAAAACTTGGCTGGGATGGCAACCGACTGTTCCTTTACAGGATGGCTTGCGGTTAACTGTGGAAGATTTTCGGACTCGGATTACAAGCCCAAATCCAGATAGTAATCCGTCCGTCAACGATTTAACTGGCTCTCCTGCCATGTTGAAAACGTTCTAAAGCGTTCCCTGCCTCGTTCTGATTTCCTGACCTTTCACCTTCATTTGCCCCTTTTCGAGGACTCACCCTATGCGCGTTTGTGTCATTGGTACTGGATACGTTGGCCTAGTAACTGGAGTCTGCTTGGCTCACATTGGACATGATGTGATCTGCGTTGATAACAACGAAGAGAAAGTCAAACTGATGCAGGCTGGTCAATCTCCCATCTTTGAACCGGGGCTGTCAGAGTTGATGCAGTCTTCAATTCAGCGTGGAAAAATTCAATTCACCACTGACTTGGGTGCAGGTGTTAACCACGGCGAAGTACTCTTCATTGCAGTGGGTACACCTCCACTACCAACCGGCGAAAGTGATACTCGCTATGTAGAAGCAGTAGCTCGCGGCATCGGTAGCCATCTCAACGGCGGCTACAAGGTGATTGTGAACAAGTCCACCGTACCGATCGGCTCAGGTGACTGGGTCAGAATGATTGTGCTCGATGGGATTGCTGAGCGTCAGCAAACTTTGGTCGGCGCTGGCGGTGCAATAGCTGAAGAGAGCCTCGGTGCTCAGTTTGACGTGGTCAGTAACCCCGAATTCTTGCGGGAAGGTTCGGCTGTATACGACACCTTCAACCCTGACCGGATTGTTTTGGGCAGCAACAGCTCCAAAGCGATCGCAATGATGCAAGAGCTCTACACACCAATTACAGAGCGGCAGTTTGCGGAAGATAAGTCTTTGCCCCCAGTGCCAGTGGTTAGCACCGACATCAGCTCGGCAGAAATGGTGAAGTATGCTTCCAATGCCTTCCTAGCTACCAAAATCAGCTTTATTAACGAAGTTGCCAACATTTGCGATCGCGTCGGTGCCGATGTGGTGCAAGTGGCGAAAGGAATTGGTCTAGACTCTCGGATTGGTAGCAAGTTTTTACAAGCTGGAATTGGCTGGGGTGGTTCCTGCTTCCCCAAAGACGTTTCAGCACTGATTCACACCGCTGACGACTATGGCTACGAAGCTCACTTGCTCAAAGCTGCGGTCAGCGTCAACCAGCGCCAACGCTTGATTGCGCTCGAAAAACTCCAGCAAGTCCTCAAAATTTTGAAAGGCAAAACGGTTGGTTTGTTGGGTCTGACCTTCAAGCCCGACACAGACGATATGCGGGATGCGCCTGCTCTAGACTTGATTGAGCATCTAACTCGTTTGGGCACCAAGGTGAAGGCTTACGACCCCATCGTTTCCCAAACTGGTTTGCGTCATGGCTTGTCCAACGTACTAGTAGAAACTGACCCTGAGCGCTTGGCTGATGGTTGCGATGCCTTGGTGTTAGTGACCGACTGGCAGCAATTCCGCACCCTCGACTACGCGAAGATGGCGAAGTTGATGAACAACCCCGTCATGATCGATGGCCGTAACTTCCTCGAAGAAGAAATCCTAGAGCGGGCTGGCTTCCGTTATCTAGGTGTGGGTCGATAGACTCTTAGCTGAAGCTTGGTCTGAACTAGACTCACTGACTTTCAGTATCTAAACACGCTCTAGAAAATGCGCCCTTTCCTATAAGAGGGGCGCATTTTTTTCGGGGGTTTTTGATTGCGATTACAGCAAAGGTTTCGCTTCAGCGTAAGCAGCCAAATCTAGCTGAGCTAGGCGATCGTACGCTTGGGCAATGGCGCGATCGCCCCGCAAAAATCCTGTATTGGCCCCCGGACAGATAAAGCTGAGGGTTTGGGGTGTAAAGCGCTCCAGTAGTTTTTGAATGCTCCGTAACTGGCGGGGCCAATGGAAAGTTTTGGCAATTCGCAACGGCACAGGCTCCCCTTGAGTGCTGGGGATTAAGTGACGCCCAGAAAATAGCACCCCACCATAGGCTTGGTGATAAAGACAAGCGGAGCCCGGAGAATGTCCTGGGGTCCATAGAGCTTGAGCTTCTGGATAAAACGAGAAGGTTTCATGAAATTGAATCGAATTTAACCCTGGCAGCAAATAGGCTTCCTGCTCTTGGACCACGATTTGGCAGCCGAGGGTTTGTTGTATTTCACTGACATATTTGCTAATGCCGCCGCGATGAGTGATAAACAGCCAGCGGACACCACCCTGAGCTTGTAAAAACTGTAGGTTGGCTTCGTTCCAAGCAGGACAATCGACCAGGATATTGGCATCGTTTCCTACAATGAAATAAGCAGTACCACCCAAAATATCTCGGTTGGGTGGGAAAGCGTACAGGGTGTAAGAAGGTTGTCCATCCAAGACAACACGAGGCTGCTTTGATAGTGAGCTTTGTGGCTCCGGCATAGTCTTAGTTTGGCTTTGGAGTTCTTGTAAATTGAGAATACGCTGGCAACAGCTCGTGAGACATGTCTACCAGGCTAGTGGGCTTCTTGCATAGTAGTTTGGCTAGGGCTTGGCCCTACTCAAACTAATCACGAAATCTAATTTGCAGCAGGCTAGTGATAATGTTGCTTACTGGTCATGAAAGTGTTTAAGACATCCTCTGAAGGCCACTTGAGATTAATAGCATGACTTTTTGGTTGCTCTCACTCGTATTCTTGCTTGGCTTCATTACCTACCTGGTTGTGCAGCGCAATGTTGCTAGCATTACCCGCACTCCAGTCTGGATTCTATGGCTGGTAATGATGACGCCTGCGCTAATTTGGAGTACCTGGACCCTAGTTTACGGTGAGAATAATCCGCCACCACCTATTTTAGTGATTGGGCCTTTTGTCACCTGTACCCTCTTATATTGGTTGTTAATTCGGGTAGGGCGCATCCCTAATTCTGCTAGCAAGACTGCTGAGGCGACTAGCCCACCTACATCGCCGGAAACGAAGCATTCTTTATTAGCTGAGCCAACGGCGGCGGAAGCAAAAACTGTAGTTAAGCCTCTCAATAAAGAGGAAGAGGCTAGCTTGCAAAGCTGCTTTCCTTGGTCAGTCTACTATGTTCAGAACTTTGAGTACCGACCTCAAGCGGTGATTTGTCGGGGACAGCTGCGCACTACACCCGACGCAGCTTATCAGACGATTCGGGACAATATTGAAGCTCAATTTGGCGATCGCTTCTTGGTGATGCTGCAAGAAGGAGCAAATGGCAAACCTTTTTTCGCCTTAGTGCCCAATCCCCAAAGTCAGCAAGCCGATCAATCGAAGCAAGAGCCTTTGACTCGACCCGGATTGGCACTGGGATTATTAGTTGCCACGCTTTTCACTACTACCCTAGCGGGGATTGAAATTGCGGGCGTAACGGTGACTTCGCTTTCGCAGTTGTTTGCAGAACCGCAGCTATTTTCGGCTGGGTTGCCCTATGCCTTGGCTTTAATGACAATTTTGGGAATTCATGAGTCGGGTCACTATTGGACGGCTCGCTTTTATAAAGTGCGGGCGACGTTGCCCTATTTCATTCCCATTCCTTTCTTCCTGGGAACATTTGGCGCATTCATTCAAATCCGTTCACCGATCCCTAATCGTAAAGCGCTGTTCGATCTAGGCATTTCAGGTCCCATGACTGGGCTGATCATTACATTGCCCATCTTGCTGTGGGGGTTAATGCACTCTACGACTGTGCCTGCGACTGATAAGCTTGGCCTCAATTTCAATGCCTTGAATCCTAGTACCTCGTTTTTACTGGCGCTATTAAGTAAATTGGCTTTGGGTGCTGCCTTGACGGCTGAAACTGCGATTAAATTGCATCCAGTGGCGATCGCAGGTTGCTTGGGCCTCATTGTGACAGCGCTTAATTTAATGCCTGTGGGACAACTCGATGGCGGCCATGTGGTGCATGCGATGTATGGGCAGCGAGCTGGAGCCTTAATTGGTCAAGTGACCCGGCTGCTGGTACTAGGTCTGTCGCTGGTGCAACCGGATTTCTTTCTCTGGGCAGTGCTGCTATTTTTTATGCCAGTGGTAGATGCACCCGCACTCAACGACGTGAGCGAACTCGACAATCGGCGAGATTTACTGGGATTGTTTACTTTGGGCTTACTCTTGATGATTATTTTGCCTGCCCCCAAGGTTGTGACTCAAATCCTAGGTTTTTAAGACATACTGCTGAAGGCCTGACTTGATGGAAGCAGGAAGGAACGTTGCCGATGACTCAAGACGTTAGACAGTGGCTATCTGAAATCAAAGCTTTGCAACAGCAATTGGCTGAAGCGGAGCGAGAACGAGACGCAGCTTATACTAGTGCGACTAACTGGCGGCGGCTCTACGAAACCGAGGCCCAACAGCGCCGCACGGAGACGAGCCTAGCGCAACAGGCGATCGCGGATTTGCAAACGGAGATTCAGCAGTTGCGAGGCGGCATCATCTTTGGTGACAATGCCAGCCACTCTGCCGCAGAAATGACTCAAGCCTTAGACCAGCTCCAAACGCCCACTGAACTGCGCGAGAAGTTGGGGCAAATCTTGCAAGAGCAAAGTCGCCTCCAAGGTGAAGTGGAGCGATTGGTACAGGCGTTGCAGCTAGAGCAGGCCAACCATGCCCAAACTCGTAAAAGCTTAACCACTGCCTTAGGCGATACGATTGACCTGCTGACGAAAGAGCGAGCCATCAAACAAGTAGAAAAAAGCACCAGTAATATAACTACTACTGGTGCTGATTCAGCTTCTGAGAATCTAGATTTAGAGGCAACTAAAAGCCCATTGCTTGAGCTACCGCCGTTAAATCAGGCGCAATTCCCTGTTTAAACTGGTTGGCGCTGTGTTTGATGGCTGAGTCTGGATCTTTCAAGCCATTGCCTGTCAGGACACAGACCACTGTAGCTCCCGTGGGAATTTGATCTTTCACCTTTAGCATGCCTGCTACTGATGCGGCGCTGGCAGGTTCACAGAAAACTCCTTCTTGGGAGGCTAAGAGGCGATAAGCTTCGAGGATTTCTTCATCGGTGACAGGATTGAAAGCGCCTTGACTGGCATCTTTAACGGCGATCGCTTTTTCCCAATTCGCCGGATTGCCGATGCGAATAGCAGTTGCCAGTGTTTCAGGATGCTCAACCGGAACGCCGGAAATTAGAGGGGCAGCACCTGCGGCCTGGAAGCCCATCATCCGGGGTAGGCGATCGCAACGACCCTCTTGGTGATACTGGCAAAAGCCCATCCAGTAAGCAGAAATATTACCCGCATTACCCACAGGAATGCAGAGCCAATCGGGGGCGTTACCTAGCACATCCACGATTTCAAAGGCGGCGGTTTTCTGTCCTTCCAAACGGTAGGGGTTGACCGAGTTCACCAAAGTAACGGGGTGAGTTTCGGCCATTTCCCGCACAATTTCTAAGGCGCGGTCAAAGTTGCCTTGAATTGCTAGGACTTCAGCGCCATACAGTAAAGCTTGAGCGAGTTTGCCCAAGGCGACATAGCCTTCGGGAATTAAGACAAAGGCACGCATGCCACCCCGACGGGCATAAGCTGCGGCGGCGGCAGAAGTGTTACCCGTACTGGCACAAATGACAGCTTGCGCTCCCGCTTCTTTGGCTTTGGAAATTGCCAAAGTCATGCCTCGATCTTTGAAACTTCCAGTAGGGTTAAGGCCGTCATATTTTACGAACACCCGCACCTGTCTACCAATCTGCTCTGCGATCGCAGGAACCGGAATCAGGGGGGTGTTGCCCTCATGCAGCGTTACTACAGGAGTCTGATCAGTAACGGGTAGATAGGGTCGGTAAGCTTCAATCAGACCTGGCCAACTTATGGCCTTTGGTGCAGATCCAACAGAGGAATTAGCGGAGGACAGGCTTAGAGTCACAGTGTCAGCTAGGTGGGTTCCAAAAAAATTGAAGTAAACCTTAGTGTATCGCGATCGGCAAACTTCTCTAAACTTTCAGTGTGCCCACCCTGAGCTTGCGCCTGAACTTATCAGCGTCACGCTCAAATATCGATACATTCCTTCACCTTAGTTCATTAATCCAGTAAAATAAGCAAATGGTGTGAGTAAGCAAAAATGACTAGTCAACTACTGATCTCGACAAGTGCATCCAGCTCATCTAGTGCTGCCAGCGGTCTAGAACCCGGTGAACCTGCCAGTAGTAGCACAGCCGTCTCGGAAGCCAGAAATCGTTTAATAGAATCCATGAAAAAATCTGCTTATCAAGTTGATCACCAAGTTAGAGTCCTAACCTTGCAAGCAGAGGCAGAGGCTTTACTTCAGCAACTGCAAGCTTTAAAACAGCAACGTTCGATCTCAGAACTAGCTTTAACTCATCGCTCCTAGGCGGCAGTCAGCCCCGCACCCGCTAATCCCTGCTTTCAAGTCTGGGAGCAGGGACACGGAACTTTAGTTTTCTCAGCGAATGCTATGGGGTGAGATGATTTTTCTCTGCGATCGCCAGCTACGAACTCGCTACGAACCGGAGTGATGCTCAATGGTGGGGGGCCGCTGCGGCTTGCGGATAACCAATATGAGAAATTTTCATCCCTATCTCTAAAAAACTTAATACTTAAATTCAATCTTGTGGTAAAAAGGACTGGTTACTGAGCTTGCAGCTAGAGTGGCACTTTGGTTTGCAGCACTCATTTATGCTGCCAAGTTTTTCTACATATCAATTGACGCAACTACTTGAAAAGCAGAACCTGCTACCTTGCATTAGCAGGTTTTTAATTGTGCACCCAGATATCACTGCTCATTGGAGAAAGTTCATTTCTTTATGACCGTATCGACAGTAAAGCCTGAAAACCTAGAGTTTGATGCACCTGCTTCAGCTCTACGTCTCAAAGACATTTTGAAGACCTTACCGAAAGAATGTTTTCAAAAAAATAGCCGCAAGGCGTGGTCTGCTGCATTATTCAGCGTCGCTGTCGTGGCTCTAGGTTATTGGGGTTTAGCGGTTGCCCCTTGGTTTCTTCTACCTGTGCTCTGGATTTTTACAGGGACTGCGTTAACTGGTTTTTTTGTGATTGGTCATGACTGCGGCCATCGCTCTTTTGCCAAACGCCGCTGGGTGAATGATTTGGTGGGTCACTTGTTCATGATGCCCCTGATTTACCCCTTCCACAGTTGGCGCATTCTTCATAACTTCCACCACACCCATACCAACAAGCTGGATATTGATAACGCTTGGCAACCGTTCCAGACAGAGTATTACGATAGTTTGCCACGCTCACTCCAGAACGGCTATGAGGGGCTGCGGGGACGCTTCTGGTGGGTCGGTTCGATCGTGCATTGGGCAGGGATACACTTCACTCTGGTGGAGTTTCAACCCAAGGACCATTCCAAAGTTAAGTTGTCTGTGGCGGTTGTGTTGATTTTTGCCGCGATCGCTTTTCCCACTTTAATTGTGACAACAGGCATTTGGGGCTTTGTGAAGTTCTGGCTGATGCCTTGGCTGGTCTACCATTTCTGGATGAGCACGTTCACTTTAGTTCATCACACCGCACCAGACATTGCGTTTTATCCTGAAGAGCAATGGAATGCGGCTGATTCTCAGCTTTCCGGCACGGTGCATTGCAATTACCCAGGTTGGGTGGAGTCTTTGTGCCATGACATTAATGTGCATGTGCCGCACCACATCTCCACCGCAATTCCTTCGTACAACTTACGGATGGCTTACCAAAGCTTGCAGCAAAACTGGGGCGATCGCTTATACAAAGAGTGCAACTTCTCTTGGGCATTGATGAAAGAAATTACAGACCAATGCCACTTGTATCATCCTGAGGCTTGCTACCGCTCGTTTACGGACTATCGTCAAGGTCAATAGGCATCACTTGCGGCTGAAATTTACGTTTTTTTATCTAACGGGAGTTTCAGCCGCTAGAATTAAGGCTATTCTGTGTAATCAGATTGCACGAATTTCAGCAATGTTGGTGAGGGAGTGGGCATGAACAGATTGCAGCAACTGGTAAGTTTCACGGCCACGGCTCTGGTCCTGGTTGGTTGTGCTGGGGGCGATCGCACGGCCCAGCAAAATCCCACTCCTGCTTCTCCGTCTGTGGCTAGTTCCACCCAAACTGTTAAAACTCAGTCGATCGCCCAACAAAATTTTTCTAAGCCCATCGTCCCACCCGTACCCGTGGTCAAAACGGTTCCCGTACCAGGTTTAGTGCAGCCCACTAATGCCACAGCTCGATTGCCGCAAATCGCTTCAGGTCGTCGTGACCCCTTTGCCGCTGTCGTGACCTCTCCAGTCGTGGTGCCTGGACCTGTGACTAGTACTAGCACTGCTGCAAGACCAATCCCTCAAGTTGCTCCGGTGCCGAGAGTGGTGAGAACGGCTCCAGCTAGACCCGCTCCTAGTCAGCCTGCTCCCGCCCCAGTCTTTGCAGCGGCTCCTTTACCGCAGTTGCAACCTAGTTCTCCTAACTTCGCAACAGTTCCCTTACCTCCGCCTGCTCCGTTCCCGGGTGTGGTGCCTCTGCCGCCTACCAGCGTTGCTAATGTGATCGAGGTGACTGGTGTGGTGCAAGTGGGCCAAAAGGTAAGCGCCATTATCAAAGTGCCAGCAGAGTCCACGAGCCGCTATGTCAGTGAAGGCGAGTATTTAGCGGGTGGCATTTTAGTCAAGCGAATTGAGTTGGGCACCCGCGAAGAGCCTTTGGTTGTGCTAGAGCAAAACGGCGTTGAAATTGTTAAAGCTGTAGGTAGCGCAGGCAATACAGTTGCTCGCGCCTTCTAAGCGCTGAGGCGGAGGCTGGAACGAATTCTGATGTCTAGAATGGGAAGGAGCTTTGCTTGAACCCAGTCTCTAGGTAGGTGTGCGTAGCTATGAAGCGATCGCCTCAGTCAACGATTTCCCGGAATTTGAGTTATCAAGAGGTTTATACCTGCCCCATCTGCCGTCATGGTGAGATTGCAGGCATGACCTTGATGGATGCGTTTGCTTGTAATTTTTGCCGCCATATTTTCACGGCTAACTTGCGTGAGCAATCGGTTCAAGTGGTAGATAACTCTCATCCCTTAGCTTGGCGCTGGAATGGGCAAACTTGGCGAGGTCTGCACCAAGTAGATGGTGACCAAACTGTTTTAATTTGGTTGATCGGGTTGATTTTGGTCGTCTTGCCATCGGCTTTGGTGGGGCTGGCTTCTTATATGTTTCCGCCCCTTGATGACAGTCCTTCTAGCTCTGTCCCTTTGCTGTGGACGAGCTTAACTTTCTGTTTGCACTTTATTTTGGTGGCGTGGTTGGTGGCAGAGCATCACCAGTTCCCGCTGTATGTAGCTTGTAAGGTGCGATTGCAAGGACTTACCAATCGGCCTTAAGGGGTTAGCCTACTCGAATTGCTGTTTCTTGCTAGACCAGCGTTGCAGACGGTAGCCCGCCGATCCGTCCACGACGAGGACGGGGATACCCCCATCGCCTAAGTCTGCGATCGCTAACAGTGACTGTTGGGCCGTTCCATCAAATTCGTTATAGAGCACAGCGCCCGTATCTGACACAATCAAGGTCCGCGATCGCCCAGCAGGACGTTTCTGGGAGTCTGGCTGGTCAAGTTGCAAGGTCGCAAGCGTCTCTGGGTCGAGGGTAAACACGGCTTCGAGTTGCTGGTTGCCAGTCAAGTCAATTTGTTGCACTTGCCAACTACCAATTTCGCTTTGTTGGAGTAGGCCCGCAGGGGTCGCTGTCACTCCAGCGGGTAATTGATTGCTTTGTTGTAGTTCTGTCGCTAGTGCTTGCAGGATCGGATCGGCCAGCTTAGGTTGCTGTTGATTCAGATCTGCCAAAGTAGTGACTGCGGGGGTCGTCCATTGCAAGGCCGTAGTCGTCAGGGCCAAAGGACGGGGTAGGGGTTGTGCAGCCGTAGGAGCGGGAAGGGGGTCGCCAGCCGCCAAAATCCGTATGGTGCCGCCTTGTAGTTGTACTGCTTTGGCTGTGGCGAAGACAGTGTCTTGTTGGCCCGCATCGGTCCAGACCAAAATCTGTAGTTGTGGATCGGTGGTGAGGCCCAGTAAATTCCACAACGGTTCGGCCCCATCAGCCTTGGAAAACTTAAGGTCAGAAAAGTTAGAGCGTTGCCAGCGCTTGCCATCGTAAAAAGCCGTCACCTCCACTTCGTACCAAGTTTGTCCAGCCTCTAACTTCAAACTTGAGTTCTTTAGTTGCCACCAATCCGCAGGGTTGATTTGCTTCAGTGGCTCTGCCGTGCCGACAACTTGGCTCAGGTGGGTACTGGGAGGAATGACATCCGAGAAGTTGGGGTCGAGGCGATCGAGGAGTTTGCTAATCCGAGCGATCGCGGCTGGGTTGGTTTGGGGTTGTTTCTTTAACCAAGCGATCGCCGCAGGTTTGTCTTTTTTAGCGCCAACAATTAAAGCGCCCCACGCTTTGGCATCTGTTTGCATTGGGTCAACTTTGAGGGCTGCCTCGACCCGATTCCACAAGCGATCGGCATCTCCCTTCAACAGAGAGGCGACCTCCTGGCTGTTATCCACGGACGCTTGAAACACGGATAAGGCTCTGGCCCAACGACCATCAATTAAATTCGTGAGCACTTGTTGGCTAGGGCTAGCCCAAGACTTTTCTGCTTGAGCTTGGGTCGCTTCTGCATGCAGCCGCACAAAATCCATCTCAGCTTGGGCTGCGTTGGACCACAGGTCCGGATTGGCTTCACTGGCTTGGCGGAGCGATTTGAACCAGGCTAAAGCTGGAGACCATAAGCCACTCCGGGCTAGGGTCATAATTTTGCCGTAGGTTTCTGTATCAAAGGCTGGATCACTGAGTGAAATAGCTTCTAGCTGAATCGGGTCCGGTAAAAACTGCCGTGGCTGGACCTGATAAACTTCAAATTGCGGCTCTAAGCCAACGGTTTGGTCTACGACTAGTTCTGGGGTGGCTCCGCTAGTAATTGCTTTCCAGGCAGGAGCTTGTCCTGTAGAACTTGTCCACTCCAGCATCCAACCTAGGTAGTCTCGGTCGGGATTGTAGTGAGCCACGCGGCCATAAGCAATAGTGTCGTCGCCTCGTACCAACTCGCCGCTCAGCAGTAACCATACGCCTGAGGTGGGGGCTTTGCCCTCAAAGCGCTGAATGGTGGTGAGCGGGAGCGATCGCGCGGACCCTTGGTTCTCCGAATTGGCATCGACCAGCGGAGCGATCGCAAAAGATTCTTCTGGCCCCGCTACGGCAATTTGGCTAGCTAGCCAGTAAGACTGCTCTTGCTTAATCTGCCGCCGCGCATCCTCAACGGGTCGATAAACCTGGAGTTCAACAATTTGCTCACAGTTATTCTTGGCTGAATCTAGAGTGCTAGTGGCTTGACAGAGGGGGCGTCGAGCCAAAACCGGAATTAAAAGATCGGTGGCAGTTGCGCTTTTGTTGGCTCCCTTGACTTCATTACCAAGAGAAATGGGTTCACCTGGAATTCGACCTGCTTGGCGAATGCTGGCGCGAATTTCTGAGAGGGTTTGAAAAGTCTCCTGGTTGGCAACTGGGATGCGAGTCCAAGTGGGTAAATATTGATTTAACCCCACGATCGCATCAGGATCAACAATCAGTAGAATGGCTATCCAAGCTCCGCCAACTGTCAGCCCCGCCGCACCACATAACAGTGCCAGTGCCCCCAACAGCGAGAGCCAAGAATTAGCCTGAGCCTTAGCGGGTGCTTGGGGAGGACTCGGAACTTTGGGTGGGGCAGCACTCGCAGGTAGCTTTGGAGTCGCTGGCTTGCGCGATGGCAAAAGCTTCGGTTTCTTCTGGGGTTGGAGCGCAGTCTTATCCGGTTTAATTCCCATTCCAGCTTTCAGTTAGCAATCAAAAATCTTTGGCGATCGCAGGGTTTGCAGCTGAGCTGACTGCGTACTGATCCATACAAGGTGTAGTGACCTCTTCCGGTCAACCCATAAATTCTTGGGAGCGAGTTGGAGTCTCAAACTCCCCTTCCCTCATAGGGAAGGGGCTGGGGTTTAGGTCTCATAATGCCTAGCGATCGCGCCATCAACTCAGCAAAGTTGGAACTAACTGTACCCCTAATTCTCAATAGTTCAGCAGGAATTTCAGACTTTTGCCAAAATCTACAGAATTTAAGCTTCTAATAAGGCTTGTTCGTAAAGTTGGCCCGCCCGCTCCCAAGTGTAATTGGTTTCGATCATCGATCGCGCGTTGTGGGATAGCTCTGCCCGCAAGTCAGGGTTTTCAAACAACTGACTAATAGCGCTGACGTACTCAGCCACAGAATTCGCTCGCAATGCCCGCAGAGGCACATTGGCTCCATCCACAGTTAAGCCTTCCAAGCCGCGATCGCTAGCCACAATTGGTGCGCCTGCTGCCATTGATTCCAAGGTTTTGGTTTTAATGCCCAAACCAACGCGGAGGGGCACCACACAAACTGTCGCCTGGTGCATATATTCCACCATTGACGGGACTTTGCCCGTGACCACCACACCAGGCTCCTCTTTGAGGGCTAAAACTTCCACGACGGGACGCGCCCCCACCAAACTAAAGGTAGCTTCTGGGTAACGCTGCCTGACTTGGGGAAACACCTCTAAGGCAAAGAAGCGAGCCGCATCAATGTTGTGGGAAGAGTCCATCGCGCCCACAAACACCAATCGCTGTCCCCCTGGGTCACCAGGGCGATAAGGAAACATCTCTAAGTCCACGCCGTTAGAAACGACGGTAATGGGAGAGCCTGGTGAAATAGCCGCTAGTTTTTGGCGATCGTCTTCCGTAGTGGCAATGAGACTCGAAAACTTGGCGCAGTAGCGTTTCTCGTAGCGATAGAGCAAGGGCAGATAGAGGCGATCGCGCAATGGATTTTCCGAAGCCCCATGCTCTAGATGGTTTAGCACCCAACCGTACACCGAGCTATGCACATCGACGACGGTGTGGACAGATTGGCGAAACTCCGGGCGAATATAAACTTCATTGACGCTGTGCTCACAGGCGATCGCGTCACATTTCCCAGCGGCGACAAAGGTGTCTACCCAAGCTTGCACTTCTGGAGAATATCGCTTTAGGACGTTGGGGGGTGTGGTTTTGGCGACAGACTCAACAAAGCGACCGACTTTACTCAGCAAGCCAGGTTTGGCTTGAGACTGCTCCCCAGGAAATACCATTAGGTGGCTGACCCATTGCCGCAGCGCTTCCACATCTTCATCGGAGGTCCAGCGTTGCCGCTCAGTCACTAGCGTCACTTCATGGCGCTGATGCAAGTATTTCAATAAATTAAAAGTCCTGCCCTCCGCTGCTCCTCGACTAGGGGGATAGGGGAACGTATTACAGGAGAGCACGAGAATTTTCATAAGAGTCGTTGAAAAAACTATAACCATTCAATCTCTGTGGCTTGCTCAGATAGCTTGGCAGCTTGCTGACCCGCTGTTCTGGCTCTGGCGCAATAGACGCTAATGGGCGTACTGATCAGCTCGATCGCGGGAGTTTTGCCAAGCAGCGTTTTGCCTGTCTGGATCGGTAGTTCCTTCAAGAACCAGCGGCTAAGCAGATAGGCCGATTCCTGCCAGGTGTGTTTGCGGGTTAAGCCTACGCCATAGAGTTCGTGTAAGTAACGATTGGAGCGACCATAGCGTTGCCACTGGCTTTTGAGGTCTTTGAGGGTAGCGCGATGACGATGTTGCACGATCGCCTCTTCGGCAAAATGTAGCTGCCATTCCGTTTGTTTCTGGATGCGCCAACAAATGTCAGCGTCTCCCCCGGTGGTCATGTAGGGTCGAAATAATCCTACTTGCTCTAAGGCTTGGCGTCTAATGGCTAAGTTAGCGGTTTGGCCGTAGGGACAGAATGAGTGAGCGAGAGTATCTTTTTGGCTCAAGAGGTTGCGGCTGTCAGCGTAGCGCTCTAGCAAGGTTGTGCCAGGCAGAGCAATAATTTCACCTACAACCAACCCAATAATGGGGTCGGCAAAGGGTGGCATTAGCAGTTCTAACCAGTTGGGTTGGGGGCGGCAGTCAGCATCAGTAAAGACAAAAATTTCTCCGATCGCAGCTCGAATGGCCGTATTGCGGGCGGCATAAGCACTTTGAATCTTGACTTCGGTGAGATGGTGCAGGTTCCACCCTTCTGCTTGGGCGGACTCAGCGGCTTGCTGCAAAATTTCAGCTGTGCGGTCTTGGCTAGCATTATCGACTAAGAGATATTCCACTCGGTCTCTAGTGTAGGTCTGAGCCCGAAGGCAATCCAAAAGTTCAGGTAAATCGGTTTCGCCGTTGTAGATTGGAATGACAACGGAAACCTGAGGCAAGAAGGTATCTGGCTGAGGGCTATCCATCGCTTGATTTCTCTAAAATCTTTATACAGCCGTCCCTAATCTTTATGAAATTCATATAGCGGGCTCGATCCAGATTCTAAACGGAGCGATACCATCAATATCGAAGTGGCAGTTTGGAACTGTATCTTCACTCCAGTTTTAATGCTCTAGGGATGCGAATTTAAGACATTTTGAGGGACGCTTTCCCGGTCACAGCATTTTCTAGTAATCAACCCATGCCTAAAGTTAGTATTTGCATTCCTACTTATAACCGAGCCAATCTGCTCCCCTACGCGGTCAATAGCGTTCTTCATCAAACTTACACAGATTTTGAGTTGCTGATTTGTGACGATGGCTCGACCGATGCGACCCCCAAGGTGGTGAGCCAGTGGGACGATTCGCGCATCCGCTACATTCGCCATCCCGTCAATATTAAGCGCAGCAAGAACATGCGCTCTGGTTTTGAGGCGGCTAGCGGCGACTATTTCATCAAGTTTGACGACGATGATGCGCTAACGCCAGAGTTTTTAGAGAAAACGGTTGCTGTGTTGGACGCTAACCCGGATGTGGATTTTGTCTGCACGAATCATTGGATTATTAATCCAGCGGGAGAGCGAGAGGAAGCAGCGACATTGGCCAATGCTGCTAAGTGGGGCAAAGATAAGTTGCCAGCAGGTGTGATTCCCAATTTGGTTCACGAAACGTTTGTGCGCCAGAGCTTGCAGGTGGGTTCAACGCTATTTCGCAAAGCTTGCTTGGATGAAGTAGATTTCATGCGCTTTGAAGCGGATGGCTGTGAGGATTTTGATTTGTTGGTGCGGTTGGCGATCGCGGGTAAGCAGGGCTACTTTTTACCAGAGTATTTGATGGAATACCGCATGCACGGAGGCCAGAATAGCCTGCGACAGAGTATCCACTTTTTGAGGGCCAAGCTGTTCTGCCTCAACAGCTACCACTTTGATGAGAGCGATGTGGAGCGGCAGCGGATCAAAAAAGCGGCAGGCTTGAAGCAAGATCTGGCTTTGAGGTTAATTGAGAAAGGCGACACAGCGGAAGGCCGTCAACTTTTGCAAGAAGCAAATCAAGTTTTGGGCACTTCTAACCGCGCTAAGGCAGGTCTGGTTCTCTCATACCTACCAGAAAGTTTGCGCCAAGTCGCGTTTAATTTATTCCGCCAAATGCGAACCAAGGACTACGCGGAGCAGGTACGCCAAGTACAAACTTCTAGCTAAGTTTGGGTGCTAGCAAAAGTGGGTGATTCAGGGGTAATTAAGAGCGATCGCTGCAAGCTAAGTTAGGATTCCGGGGAATATATAAATTCTGAACCCCAAAAAGTAAAGGTCATGAAATCGACGGCTCAATTATCAACGCCTGAATTGAAGTTTCTCCTGACCCTCTTAGATTGTCCCGATTACCGATCAGGTCTGAGCGCCAAACGATTTGCCAGCTTCAAGGGCAAAAATACACTTTGTAAGGACTTGGGCGATCGCGGTCTAGTCGATTTTTCCCAGGAAGTTAGCACTGTCAAAATCTTGCCACCAGGCCATGCTCTCTTAAAGGTTGATCCAGCGCAACTACCTGTTAAGGACAAAGAGCTTAAAGTACTACAAAAGCTCGCTGATTTAGTTGGAAAAGTGGCCCCCAGCAAAATCACGTTGCTTAAAGCCTCTGAAAGAGAAGTGATTTTGTTAGCTTTGAGTGAGAAAGGATTAGTCGAGGCTGAAACGAGTATTAAAAGAACTAAAGCGGAAGTATGGCTGACTGAACGAGGTATTGAATATTTACGAGATGACTATAACCCTAAGGGAGCTGCAACCATTAATTTGGAATTGCTAAATCACTATATCCAATTCTTGCGGAAGTCTTTGCGTATAACAGCAGACTCAGCAGATGTAGAGACTTTTACTACACCCAAACATGAGCCCTCGTCTGCCGCAAAAATTAATGATTTGAACGATGAAGCCATTCTTAAGATAATTCAGCAGTTAGATCAAGAACTTGGTACTGACAACTACTTGCCACTCTTTCATTTGCGACAAAAATTACAGCCGCCTCTCTCTCGTGAACAATTGGATCAAACGCTTTATCGCTTGCAGCGCAATGACACAATTGAACTAAGTTCATTGGTCGATCCTACTTCCTATACATCTGAGCAAGTTGCTGCTGGAATTCCTCAGGATGTAGGTGGTGCACTCTTTTTTATTACTGCGAATTAAATTTTGATTTTCGATTTGATTGGTTAGTTAGCAACTTACTCATTCGCCCACTAAAGCTTGAGCATGACATCGATTGATGAGATCATTAAGCGTGAAGTCAACCCCTTTGACTTGGTTAATCTGAAGCCTGGTAACTTTTGGGGTGAACAGCAAGATGCAGCCCAAACGGTTGATTCTATTCATCAAGAGGCGATTACTGAGATCGAAGCACTGGTCGATTTAGTTGCTAAAGATCACGTTAGTCGTACTGTTTTGCTAGCAGGTGATTCTGGTTCTGGCAAAAGCTATCTTTTGGGTCGGCTCAAGCGCACCCTGAATCCTAAAGCCTTTTTTACCTATATTGGCCCTTGGGCAGACAGTGACCATATCTGGCGGCACATTCTCCGCTATACCGTCGATAGCTTAATGCATAACCCAGAGGGCCAGCAAGACTCTCAGTTACTACTCTGGCTGAAGAGCTTATCTGCTTTTACCAAACGGAATCTTAAGCAGCGTGTACTCAATGATAGTGTTTGGCAATTGTTGCAGAGCGATCGCAAAAAATTTATCAAACACTTAAAAAACACCTACAAAAGTGCAGGAATTTATAGTCCCGATATCTTCTTTGGTATTCTTCACGATCTCACCAATCCTGAGCTTTATGATTCGGCTTGTGAATGGCTGCGCGGTGATGATTTAAGCGAAGAATCCATGCAAGCTCTTAAAGTTAGAAACTGCATTGATACAGAAGATGCAGCTAAAAATATTTTGGCAAATTTTGGTAGAATTTCTACCGAAACTCAACCCATTGTAATTTGCTTTGATAACTTAGAAACTTGTCTATTTAATCAAAATGGTATTCTCAACCCACAACCACTCTTTAATGTTAATACCATAATTCATAATGATTACCTAAGAAACTTTGTCATCATAATTAGTGTTGTTACAGATATCTGGAAGCGCAGCTCAGTTCGAATTCAACAAGCTGATAAAGCTCGTCTTGAGACAACTATTCAGCTTAAAAGAATTAACTTAGAGCAGGCAGAAGCATTATGGACTTATAGACTAGGGGCTTTGCATCATCAGGCGAAACCAAAACCAGAATCCAGGATTTATCCACTTACTAAGCAGCTTCTAGAGCAAAGCTTTCCTGGTACTAAAACTGACCCTAGAAATGTCTTGATTTTAGGTAGACAGGAGTATCGAAAGCACAAAGATTCTATAGGTGAATATCTTCCTGATCCTGATCCAGAACCAGACTTACAATCTGAGTTTCAGCTGTTATGGCAGCAGGAACATCAAAAAATAGAGCAAAAAATTACCAAAATAGCTCTTTTATCTGCACCTGAACTAGTTCGGATGCTGCAAGAGGCTTGCATTGCTTTAGGCGTGAAAGAAGCTAGGCCGAAGCTTCTAGGCGGGAAGTATGCCAGCTACTCCCTGAGCTATAAGCACCCTCAAGAGAAAAAGCAAGTAGGAGTTATTTGGACAGAGGACTCAAATATGACTAGCTTCTATACGGTGATGAATGCTTGTCAGACTCTCCTGAATAAACGAACCGATCATGCTTTATATCTAATTCGTGCTGCTAGCGTAGGGACTCCCAAGCTTGTAGGTCAGCGCATATACCAGCAGATTTTTACAGGAAATCCTCATCAGCACCTTAAGCCTAATTTGCCTTCTGTTCATACCTTGGCAACATACTATAGCTTTGTTAAATCTGCATTGGCAGGTGATCTAGTAGTTGCAGGTACAACAAGTACCTTGGAACAATTGCGAACCTTAGTTCGAGAATCAAAAGTTTTAGAAGGTTGTGCGCTATTAAAGGAGTTAAAGATTATGCCGGAAGGGATAAAGCCTCCCCTAGACCCAATTAAAAAATATTTACTGAACTTAATCAAAAATCAGCATTTTATAGGGCGAAAGATTTTAGTTGATAATACTCATGTTCAGTTTTCTGATACAGATATATCTCACATTGGTCAACTAATCGAGCAGTTCTATAGAGACAACATAATCCAGATTATTAATCCTCAAGAAGAGCTAGATAATCAACTGGTCTGTTGGATTCCAGAAAAAAATATTCCTATTTAGAAAGTTATTGTTTCACTAAATATTTGCAAGTCAAATTTTTCTCATGCCTTATGTAACGAAGATTGAGGATATTCAAGCATACATCACTAAGTTTTCTTTGGCGAAGACCTTGTGGTTAGATACAGAAGTTGCAGATTGGAGTACTTCAAAACCTCGCCTTTCTTTAATTCAGGTTTTGGTTGAGCCAAATAATGCAACTCATGAATCAACTTGCATTCTTGATGTACTAGATAGACCTGATTTAGCGGCAGACTTTATTGCCAAAGTTATGGTTCAGTCTCATATTGAAAAAGTTTTTCATAATGCTTGCTATGACTTGAAGTATTTGGGAGGCCAACAAGCTCAGAATGTCACCTGCACTTTGAAGTTAGCTAAAAAGATTGGCAAACAAGTACTAGGCACTACTAACTTAAAGCTAAAAACCCTTGCTACTGAACTCTGCCAGTTTCCTGATGTAGATGCGGAAGAACAAGGTAGTGATTGGGGCAGGCGATCGCTCACGCCTAAGCAACTACACTATGCTGCGATGGATACCGTTTATCTTGCCGCTGTCCATCGTTGTTTGTTAGAGAAAACTGATCCAGAAGCTGTGACGAGAATTTTCGATATGGCATCTAACGGCACTCAGAAATTTAAACCGAAGGCTGATCCTGCTTCCTTAACTGCTACTAAGGTTCGGGTCGCGTTTGAGTGTCCGCGCCTTTTTTATCTGCATCAGAAGTTTGGTGGCAATACCCTTTTTATTCCCACGGATGGAAATATAAGTTTTGGGGTAGGTAATGCTTTTCACAGTTTGGCTGATGCGTTTGTTCAGCTAGCGCTACGAGAGCCTCAATTTCAAGCGCTCATGCAATCTAATGCAGATCAGCTTCAAGTTGAAGAAGTAGCCTCCCAAATGCAATCGTTGTTTTATCAGCTGAAATTTTTTCCCTATTTGCAAGAAGTGTCTCAAAAAGACCCGCGCCAATCTCCTGGGTTACTAAAGGTATGGACGGGTTTACAAGGACTAATCAAAAAATTTGCTGAGCTATTAATCAAGAATCGACTATCCTGTGATGCAAAAACTGTTATTCAGAAAACTTTCGTTACTGGCGATCGCAAACTTGAGTACGTTTTTACATTGCCGGATGGTACACAACAACGAGTTGCTGGTGAATTTGACTGCTTAGTTTACAACTTTGAACTTCAGCAACAGTGTGTTATTGAATTCAAAACTTATCGGCCTATTGACCCTTCAGCTCAGTTAGCGCAAGTAGCACTATATAGCTATATGCTCTGGGCCAAGAATAAAATTGCTGTAGACTCTGCTGTTTACTGCGTTCTACCAGAGTTTCAAGAATATTCTTATTCTTGGAAGCAGCTAGAGAGCACTGTACACCAGCTCATTCCGCATAAGTTACAACAGATGCAGCAATGGCTGATGTGGGAGCAAAATCGGCTTGAACCCCCGCCATCCACTCTTGAGGCTCAACGTTGCAACATCTGCCCCCAATACGAAAAATGCCAAACTTACTTTGCAGTTGGCGATCGCTCTACTACTTCGGATGGGGGAGCTAAGGTGATTAAGCCACCTATTGTCAAAAAAACTAGAGTGGCAAAGATAGCTGGAGAAATTTCTGCTCCAGAGTAGCTAAGTAAGTTGCTGGAGAACGTCGAAATTGTCGCTGTTGATTGCGCTTGTGTTGGAGGTGATGAAGGT
>NZ_JACJPK010000056.1:0-5635 GCF_014696035.1 Trichocoleus sp. FACHB-262
AAATTTGCTTGTCCGTCTACAGTTTGCTCTTTGACCATGATTAAATACTCCTGTTTCTATCTATCTAAAGTGTCTTGAGTTCCAATGCTTGACTGCTTTCAGATGCTTAAAATGATTTGTCAGATTCTTGTGGTGTTTGTGAACTTATTTCAATGGACGTATAAGCATTCAGCGCCTGTTTCGCGAATCAGTTTGGCGGTTTTTTCACCTTCTGCGTCGCGTCTGCCTGAGAATACGACCTTTGCTCCAGCAGCACCGAAGGCGATAACTTCGTTAAGCTTTCCTTCGGAACGCTACGCGAACGCTAACGCGGTTGCACGACCAATTCCTGAAGTTTCACCAGTGACTAACGCCACTTTATCTTGCAGTATCATTTTGTTTCTCCTGTTGTAATTAAATGACCAGCAACGAACTGACGAAATCACCGACGACCAATCCGACCGCTCTGGAAAACGGGTTCGGATGCCTCGTCGTGTTTGAACACCTTGTAGGCGATCGCCAGGAACACGGGTATTGCAACTAGCACCGATAGCGCCCCGTAGGTGGCGTGATACTCGCTGATTGTGAACGGAGCCGGTGTGGTCACAGCACTTCCAGTGATGTTAAACAGGAGTATGCTACCGATGTTGTTCGCGAAATGTGCGCCGATGGCGAGTTCAGTGGTTCCGTCAATCAACGAGACCACGGTCCACAACAGACCCGGAACGAGGAAGTAGTTGGAGAAGACCGTGAGCCAGCCGCCTGCGCTCACCTCCGGGTTTAAGAGGTGCGGCAGGGTGAATACCATGGCCGCCACGAGCGCCAGAAAAACGCGGTTGGTCGAGATCATGCTCGCGCCCTGCACGATGTATCCGCGAAAGAACAGCTCCTCCGTGGTCGTCTGGATCGCGGTGAAGACCAGTGCCAGTGGCACGAAGAGCGCGGATGTCGCCAGGTCGAAGTTGAAGGTAAAGGTGTCGGGGTAGAAGAGGTACTGTCCCAGCACGCCTATCAGACACGCTGGAACGGACCACGCCACAAACCCCTGACCGATGCGACGCCAGCTTATCTTCTTCCGCGCCGTAATTAGCGTCAGGGGATGACGGCGGTGGATAAGGGTAACGGCGATGAGAACCCCCGCGAGGAAAAATGGGAAACCTGCCATAACAAACAGGAACTTCTCGAAAGGATCAAGCACGAGGTAATCAAGCACGAAGTAATCCGGCTGGCCGATGATCACGACGAGTACGCTGGCACCAGTCCCGACCACCAGCCACGCAAAGAGGATGATCACCAGCCCCAGAACATACCGCCACCCCCGATACTTACCCCACCTCGCAGCCTCTACGTAAGTCGCGTCTTTCACTTCCGTTCCGATTCCCAGATGTCCTTTGATTGCTTTGATCTTCATCTTTGTCTCCTTAACCCGTGCGTCATAGAGTTAGCGAATCTGTTTTGGGGTCATTCCAGTCAGGCGCTTGAATTGTTGCGTCAGATGGCTTTGACTCGAGAAACCGACTTCTAGAGCGATATCTGCGTTGGCGTAGCCTGTGCGTAGCACGTATCGCTAAATCTGTTTTCGACAGCATCAATTTCGCTTGTTCTACGCGCTGCTGAATCACGTACTGATGGCAAGGCTGATTCATCTCCTCAAACCCTTGCCTGATCTTCGTATCTATGGCTTGCCGCAGTAGACCTGTGTAAACTTCGCAATTTGATGCTCTACAAGTAGCTCAATCTGGAACTGATGTTCTGAATCATTTAATTAGCTAACATGATTTGTCTATCGATTGAAGTTGATTCGAGCTAGAGAGACTGCCCCCCGGAGACTTCGATTCTCTGTCCAGTAATCCATCGGTTCTCTTCCGACAGCAACAGCGCGATCGCCCCTCCAATATCATCAGGTTCACCCACCCGACCTAAAGCAGTTTGGGACGCGACGTACTTATTGATCTCTGGATTGTCCTGCACGACACTGCCCTCGGTTGCGATCGCTCCTGGAGCGACTACATTCACTGTGATTTGCCGCTGTCCTAGTTCCTTCGCTAAGGAGCGAGTCAGAACCTCGATCGCGCCCTTCGTGCTGGCATAGATCGCTCGTCCTGGGCTTATGGTGCGGGTCAGAAACGATGAAACATTCACGATTCGTCCACCATCTTTGAGCAATGGCAGCAACTTCTGAGTGAGAAAGAAGACACCCTTGAAGTTAATGTTGAATATTCGGTCAAATTCTTCCTCTGTTGTTTCTGCAAATAGTGAACCGCTACTAATTCCAGCGTTATTGATGAGGAAATCAAATTGCTCAATGTCCCAAGTGTTTTGCAGGGCTTGCTTGACTTTTATTACAAACGCATCAAGGGTTTCGATTTTGCCGATATCGAGCTGCAATGCCACTGCTTTATTGCCCATTGCCTCAATTTCAGAAACAACGGATTTTGCTTCCGCTTCACCGTTGAGGTAGGTCACAATTACGCCCACTCCTTTCTTTGCCACTGCTAAAGCAGTATTCTTTCCCAGTCCTCGACTCGCTCCTGCCACTAGAGCAATCTTTGGTTTATCTTGTGTCATTGCCTTATTTCTCCAATGAAAGACGATCAGGCGTACTCCTGGATAGAATTAATGGAGATATTAATCTTGCCGTTCTATCTACTCTGAGTATTCTGAGTTCTTGTGCTTGACTTCTTTCAGGTTCTTAAGCTAATTCGTCAGATTCTTCCTGTTAGCGCACCTGTTTTGGGGTCATTCCAGTACGGCGCTTAAACTGTTGGTTTAGATGGCTTTGGCTGGAGAAGCCGACTTGTAAAGCAATGTCTGCAATTGCCAAATCCGTTTTCGACAGCATCAATTTCGCTTGTTCCACTCGTTGTTGAATCACATACTGATGTGGAGAAATGTCGATCGCCTGTTTGAATGTACTGGCAAAGTAAGTGGGGCTAATGTTGATCACTTCTGCAAGTTCAGTCAGTGACAAATCTCGGTCAAGGTGAGTGTGAATATAGTCGAGTACTTGCTGCAACTGGGTGCACGTTAAGCCTCTGTTTTTGAATTCAAGGGTTGGCGATGTAATGGTTAGCATGGTGCAAAAATTGGTGGTTTGTTCGACAGAAAAAGCTAACCGCCAAAATCAGGTAGCTTACTGGCACTAGCAAGCAAAAACAGAATCTTTAAGTTAGAAATTGAGCGCGACAAAGCTGCCCAAGATATAAAAGCATGAGCCTTTAAATATCGACCGAATTGTCATGAATTAGATTGAAACCTTGCTTACTTTTCAGAAATAAACACTAGGCGCGAATGGGTCAGAAATTGCTCATATGAACTTCTTCAAAATGTTGCGGGTATGAGTTTTTGCCGTACCCACAGAAATATTCAGCTTCCGAGCGATCGCGATACTGTTGTCTCCATCAACAATCAATTGCAACACCTCCAACTCCCGATCTGTGAGTGATTCAGCGAGAATCATTTGCCTCAAGTCTGAATCAACTGCGCGAATATCGATCGCCTCAACCGAGTTACTGTCATCAGATGAAAGAGGATAGGCTTGTTGGAGCTGCTCAGCGACCTCTTGGGCAACCGTAACAAGAGCATGATTAGGAGAGCGCGCAGTGGGAAAATGAGTCTGAGTTGAAAACCTCGATTGCTTGAAATCATTTTTGGTCGATCGTGGACTGGATTTCATAAAATTGTCCTCAGTCAAAAATGGATGGCAAGCAAAGGTTGGGAAGATTAATGACTTGCAGCAACAATGGCTGTTATTAACTCTGTCATCTTCCAGCGTCCGGTATATCGAATGTTATTGATAAATAGGGTTGGAGCAGTCGTTACTCCACTCTGCATTCCGCCTTCAATATCTTCGTTGATGCGATCGATATGCACTTGTTTAGACAACTCTTTGAGAAACTGAGGAATGTCAAGCCCTAAATCATTGGCGTACTCGACAAGATAACCGTTCTCCAACCTTTGTTGATGGTCAAATAAAGTATCGCTCATTAACCAAAACTTTCCTTGGGCGGCGGCGGCTTCGGCGACTTGGGCTGCCCGTTGAGCATGGGGATAAATCTTTGTTTGTGGAAAATGACGGAAGATAAAACATAAATCATCCTCTCCAGAAGCAGCACTAAGCTCTCGTTTGATCGCTTTAATCAGCTTGTAAACGTCTGCACTTCTAGGACATTGATAGTCTCCATACATCACCAGCACGACCTTAGCACTCAGCACACCTTGCATCCAATCTTGGGTTGAAGGAGGTACAAGTAAGGAACTATGGCTACGATCGTCGTTCATTTTTCTACATCTGTATCAAGCCTGGAACATTGCCACGAAAGCTGGGAAAAACCCTATGATTTAGGCATTCCCAGCGTCAGCAATTTGAACCTAGGCTGAATAACTTTGAAATCGGTGATGGCTGCGTTAGCGTAGGTTCCGCCAACGGCGAGCAAATTCCTCTAGATTTGATCTAGAAATCTGGGATTGCAACCATTCAAACGCCTCTTTTTGATAGGGATATTTCGATGGCTCGTAGTAAATGGCTGCATCAGTCAGTTGAATGGGGCCACCTCGACGAAGGGCTTGCCAGGTTTTAGGTCCAACGATGCCATCTACAGCAAGTCCACTTTGCTGTTGAAACTAGCGTTGGGTCTGTCGCTGTGGCTGTGGGGGTAGAAGTCATAGATTTATCTCCAATAATTAGGATTGAAAATTCGATCGGGTTTACCGCTTTAGAGGAGTATGATTTGTCTGATTGGATGCACTTTTATTGCATACATTCAATGTAGGAGATCGCCTTTAAGTTGTCTTCTACAGCAAGTTAAAACTTTTACAGTACAAATTGGTAGAGTAACGATGCGATCGCAGAGTAGAAGGCTGGCTCTAACTTAAGTTAGAATCCGAATTTGATCGAAAGTACATCCTACAAACTGACAATGCCACGCTTAACAGCAACAATCACAGCTTGAGTGCGATCGCTAACATCTAGCTTATTCAAAATCCGATTGACATGGGATTTAACCGTACCTTCACCGATACTCAAAGCAGTCGCAATATCGGCATTGCTCATTCCCTGTGCGAGTGAGCGGAGGACTGCCAGTTCTCTTTCACTCAGTTCTGGATTGCTGAGCCGCTGTACCAACTTTGCTCCCACGTCAGGCGGAATATACTTCTGACCCCGATGAACGGTACGAATCGCATTCAGAAGCTCGTCAGGTTCAGTTTCTTTCAACAGGTATCCTTTTGCGCCTGCCTGCAATCCCCGATAAATATCTTCGTCGCCATCATATGTGGTCAGTACGATAATCCGAGCCGATTTAGCAGTCGCACGAATTGCACCGATGGCGGCAACTCCTTCTACTTCAGGCATGCGGAGATCCATCAGCGTGATATCCGGTTGGTGTTCCCCAAATAGAGCGATCGCCTGTTCCCCATTTTCAGCTTGGGCAATCACCTGCATATCTGGGTCACGGTTAATAATCGTGGCTAATCCTTGCCGAAAAATAGCATGATCGTCCGCAATCAGAACCCGAATGGTCGTGGCTTGGCTCATCGTGATATTACTCCCGATTGACGGTGACAATAATCTCTGTTCCCTGTCCAGGTTGACTCCGAATCGTGAGTTGTGCGCCGATGCGCTCTGCCCGTTCGCTCATGCCGAGTAAGCCAAAAC
>NZ_JACJPK010000057.1:0-44172 GCF_014696035.1 Trichocoleus sp. FACHB-262
AGTCTGCCTGAGTGAAGTAGTTATTGCTCTGCTCCTTGAGGAAGTCGCGCAAAAGCGAAGGTTGTTACAGAAGCAAGGATGGGAGGTTCACATCACAAGGTGCAAGATGTGAGTAAAAACAATTTCGTGGCTAGCAGCGGAGGTGCTGAAAGTGAGAGAAGCGGCTGGAGCTTTTTGCAAAGTAGCGGTCATGGGCTGATCTCAAACGGTTGAATAAGGGAACGGCAGCAGAATTAGAGCGGCAACGATGATTACCGCAACTTTTCTGCTCTACAGAGATAAAAACTGTTAGCGCGATCGCAATGAGTTGGGCTAACTGCTTGGCATAAAAGATGCTGCCGCAGCAGATGGAACCATTCGGTAGACGAAAACCTGATTTCAGTAATCTGACGGGTTCATACGCTTGCCGTCAGTTTGCTTCGATGTACTAACAACACTTACTCCGTGAATGTACATCGAAGATACAGCACCCTACCTGTAAAATCTACTACACGTCTTTCTGCTTTACAGTCTTTTTATGAATTTCTTCATAATAATTTGGTGCTTTGTTGAAAGTAAAGCAAGCGATCGTCCACACACTCTATATTTTCATCATTTTTGAACTAGTGAGCGCCTTAAAGTTCTACTGGAAGGCATTTAAAGGATTTTTATATATTAAGAAATAACAATCAAAAAGTAATTTAAACCTTAAAAAAGAAGTGATTTAATTCTTGTAAAAATTGACATTAAAAAATAATCCACCAAGTCTTAAATGAAATCGTAGTGGATTGCGTAAGTATAATTTATTGCTTAAATGAAATTGGTTTACTGATTGCGTCCTAAACTGCGTTGTCTCAGCAATCTTGTTAGCTCAGGCCTCTAATACTCAACTCCCAGCCAACTTTAACGTGTTGTCCTACATTCTGAGGGTCAGAAAAGGTCTGGAGAAAGTCAGATCTTTATAGCAATAACTCTTGCGGCAGGGCAATGAGCCGCGATCGCTCCTGCGGGTCGTACCAAAAGATAGAGGCTGTGACCCCCCACCCTGACTATATTTGAATCATTCCTGGTTGAGTTCTCTGTTCTTTTGCCTTTCTGGTTAGAGTGAGCTGCACAAAACGTTGAAAAGGGAGAACCGTTTTGCTGGGCAACTCGATACAAGTCGCTTTACTACCATCCATGACTTCGGGAGATCTTGGCGCTAACTCACTCACCACCCCTGTGGTTAAAGTTGGGGTTGACTCTGGCACAGGCGCTCAGATGGGTGCCTTTCGGCGGTTTGCTCAAGTGGCAGAACAGGTAGGTGCCACAACGAAACGTTTGGCCAAGTCTGCTTTACTGGGTCACTACTTTAATAGCCTCAATGATGAGCAGCTAGCTTATGCAGCTCGTTATTTTGCAGGTTATGTGTTTCCTCTAAAGGAGCAAAGAACAACTAAGGTTGGAGGGGCAACTTTGTTGTCAGCTTTGATGCTGATTACGAAGATTGAGTTGGAGACGCTCAAGACGCAGTTGGTCAAACTGGGAGACTTAGGTGATGTCACGGCTGCTGTGTTTCCCGATCGCGCCTTATCTTCTCTTGATCTTACCGATGTCGCGATCGCCCTAGAGCAAATTGCCAAAACCAAAGGCTCCAAACGCAAATTAGAGTGGGTGGTAAAACTGCTGAAACGCGCGACTCCTCTAGAAGCTAAGTATTTAATCAAGCTGTTATCTGGAGATCTACGGATTGGTCTCAAAGAAGGCGCGGTAGAAGACGCGATCGCTCGGCTGGCGAAGCAAAAGGTAGAGCGGATTCAGTGGGTGAATATGTTGCTAGGGGATATTGGGGCAACGGCTGTGTTGGCTCGTCACGGCCAGCTAGAGCAAGCCCAAATGCAGCTATTTCATCCAATTAAGTTTATGTTGGCAAGTCCCGCCGAGGATTTGGCAGAAGTATCCCGGCTGTTGCCAGGAGAATTTGCGGTTGAGGATAAATACGATGGCATTCGAGCCCAAGCCCATATTGCTCCCGCCGATCCAGTAAATAAATCGGCTCACGGAATCGTGATTGATGGCATTCGGGTGGCTCTTTTTTCTCGCACCTTAGATGACATCACAGCAAGTTTCCCAGACTTATTGGCTCCATTGGCTGCTTTAGCAAGAGGGACTGGAGAAGGAGAAACCACAGAATTGATTTTGGATGGCGAGATTGTGCCATTCCGAGATGAGCAAATTCTCCCTTTTCAAGAACTCCAAAAGCGGCTGGGACGTAAAACCCCTACGGAAAAACTACTAGCTGAAGTGCCTGTGACGTTTGTTGCCTATGATCTGCTCTACCAAAATGGCACGGTGTTGATAGAGGAGCCGTATGTGCAGCGTCAAACAGCATTAACTATGCTGCCACTGGCGACACCGAGAGTTCGTCGGGCAGTCTCACAACGCTTTAGCGATGCCACGGCTTTGGATGCAGAATTTCTCGCAGCTCGCGATCGCGGTAACGAAGGCTTGATGGTCAAGGCACTTGACTCTACCTACAAACCAGGGCGGCGGGGTAAGGAGTGGCTGAAAATTAAGCGGGCGATCGCCACTTTGGACGTGGTGGTGACAGCGGCAGAGGTTGGCACTGGCAAGCGTAGTCGATTTCTCTCCGATTACACCTTTGCTGTGCGAGCTAGTGAAACCGATCCTACTTTGCTGAATGTGGGTAAAGCTTACTCTGGCTTGACGGATGTGGAAGTAACAGAGCTATCTACTTGGTTCCAAGCGCATACGGTACAGGAGTTTGCTCATGGCAAAGTGCATGTCGTGGAGCCTCAAATTGTTCTGGAAGTGACGTTCGATCGCGTCCAACTCTCCAAGCGCCACAAGAGCGGCTATGCCCTGCGCTTTCCTCGGATTGTGCGGATACGGCATGATAAGCCGCCAGAAGAGATTGACACGCTAGAAACAGTCCGTCGGCTCGCAGAAACATGAGAACTTATCAATCATGACGCAAAAACTGGAAACTAGAACGGATCTCACTCACAACTTGGCAGCAGCCTGTACCGTGTTCGCACAGTTTGTCGGAAGCATTTCTACCGCTAGTAAATTGGTGGCACTACATGACTCCGATGCTGATGGTGTGACGGCGGGAGTGGTATGGCAGCAAGCCTTTCAGCGAGCTGGGTTTGTCGCTCCTACCCGTGTGATTCCCGATCGCGAACGTAATGCTTGGACGGTGAGCAACCGCGATCGCGTCAAGACGGAGCATCCCGAGCGCTTATTTGTCTTAGATTTGGGCAGTCAAGCCGAACCTGTATTGGCAGGCGTTCCCACCTGTTTCATCGATCATCACCATCCTGAAGGAGTACCACCGGGAGATACGCTAATTAGCGCTTACACTTGGGACCCTGTACCGAATACGTCCCTTCTAGTTTGGGATCTGTGCCAAGCGATCGCGGATATCTCGGATTTAGACTGGGTTGCCGCAATCGGAATTGTCAGTGACTTGGGCGATCGCGCTCCTTTTGAGTTGTTGAGTACTGCTAAGCGCAAGTACACCGCCAAATACTTAAAAGAGGCAACGGTTCTCATTAATGCTATCCGCCGAGCCTCTCACTACAACCCAGAAGCCGCAGCGCAAGCCCTACTGACGCACAGCAACCCTAAGGAATTGGTGAACTCTACCTCAGATGCCGTGCAACAGTTGCGATCGGCGCGGGCAGAGGTGAAAGCAGCAATGGAGGCAGGCTGAAAAGCGGCCCCTGTTTTCGCGGGGGATGTGGCGTTGATTCAAGTTAACTCTCCCTGCCAAATTCATCCCCTGCTGGCTCAAAGTTGGCGCACTCGTCTCCCTAAACATATTGTGATCGTGGCTAATTCCGGTTATCTCCCTGGCCGAGTTAATTTCTCCGCCCGCTCTACCAGTGCCAATGTGTTGGAGTTTCTCCGGGCACAGCAGATCTCTGAGGGAGAAGGCAGCTACGGTCACGGGCATGATCAAGCATCAGGAGGTAGTCTACCACAGGAGCGTTGGCAGGAGTTACTGCTCAAGATTGGTTTTCCGAGAGAGGCGATCGCTTCCTAGCTCACTGCTCCTAAAAGATGTAGCGTTTCTTTCTCAGCATCAGTCAGCCCTGTTATGCCTGTAATCTTCATACCTTCATAAGGGCGAGGGGCGCGTAGAACGTTGAGGCATTTTCCAGTGGCAATCTCCCAAAGGCGAATGGTGCCGTCTTGGCTGCCAGTGGTTAGGGTTTTGCCGTCGGGAATAAAACAGACTGAATTAACTGTATGAGTGTGACCTATAAGCACTTGCAGGCATTTTCCGGTGGCTACATCCCAAATCCGAGCAGTTTGGTCATCACTACAGCTAGCCAGAAGTTTGCCATCTACACTAAATTTTGCCCGCCAAGTCTGCTTGGAGTGGCCTGGGAGAAAGTGCAAACAGGTACGAGTGTTAGCATCCCACAAACTCAGAGTGCCACTAGGGCTGCTACAAGCTAGGATTTGGCCATCGGGACTGAACTCGGCTAACCAGACTGGATGCTCTACAGGGGGTAAGGCGGCAAGATATTCTCCAGTTACCAAATCCCAGAATTTGACGGTTAAATCTTGCCCACCACTGACTAACGTTTTGCCATCGGGGCTACAGGAAAGGGACCAAGCTCGGCCTTGGTGTGCCGCGATCGCTCTTAAACATTTACCCGACTGCACATCCCAAAATTGAATACATCCATTCCCCGCACCGCTGATCAGTACGTTGTCGTCGGGGCTAAAAGCGACTGCCCAGAACCAATAGATACTTCCTGGTAGAACTAGCAGACAGGCACCCGTTTCGGTATCCCATAGCCGAAGAGATAGATCACTGCCACCGCTGGCAACCATAGAACTGTCTGAGTTAAAGGCAACCGACCAAATTTTAGCGGTGTGCCCTTTCAAGGTTTTGCCAGCTTCTTCAGTTGAGAAATCCCAAAAGCGAATCATGCCATTATGATGGCCACTGGCTAACCAACGACGATCGTGAGCATAAGCAAGGGAAAAAATCTCATCTTTAAATCCATGAAACGTTCTGATCAATTGCCCAGACTTGACATCCCATAACTTCAGGATTTGATCTTCTCCACCTGTAGCGCAGATTACGCCATCAGGACTAAAGGCGATTGCTGAAATCTGGTTAGAATGGCCCTCCAGCAACTTTTCACAACGCCAAGTCTCTACATTCCAAAGCTGGGCTCTATTTTTAGAATCAGTCATAGCTAATAATTTCCCAGTTGGGTCACAGGCACTGGAAAATACTACATCTATATGACTTGGTAAGATAGCTAAACATTCACCTGTGCCACAGTCCCACCTTCGCACAGTTTCATCATCCCCGATGCTTAGTAATATCTGATTATCTAGATAAAATTCTATGAACCGAACCCAATGTTGATGCCCTTGTAGAACCCGTAGACAGTTCCCGGTATGAGAATTCCACAGGCGAATCGTGCCGTCAGAACTGCTACTAGCCAGCAAGCGACCATCAGGGCTGAGAGCTAGTTTCCAGATGCGAGCGCTATGTCCTATTAGAGTTTTAAGGCACACACCTGAATTCACTTGCCAAATTTTCACCGTTTGGTCACTGCTGGCACTGAATAAAAACTGACCATCTGGACTAAATAATATATGCTGAACCCAACTATTATGTCCTTCCAGCATCCTCAAGTAGGTCTTTGTGGCAATGTCCCAAAGACGAATGGTATGGTCGTAATTACCGCTAGCCAAAATGCTACCATCTGGGCTAAAGGCGACTGAAGAGACCCAACTGCTGTGCCCCTTCCAAGTAAAAATTTGTCTTCCTGTTGGGACGTGCCAAAGTCGGAGAATGCCATCAATTTCTCCAGTTGCTAGCAAGTTGCCATCAGGACTAAAAGTAATGGCGAGAATGCTTCCGGTGGTTTCGGTAAAAACAGATTGCTCGATAGTGGTATCAGTGAGATTGATGCGATGTAGAGAGATATTGGCTAAATAAGCTTGGCGAATTGCTAGATTAGAGAAATCGCGATCGCTCAAGTCTACTTTTAGATGGCAAAGTAGATTGAGGATATTACCTGCCGCATAGCCTGTGTACGATGAAGGCTTACCTCGCAACTCTGCCAAAAGTTGGTTTAGTTGTTGTTCAACCGCTGCAAATTCGCCTAATTTAGCCAACAGCTGATCCGTGAGTGTCTGGAGAATCAGTTGCTTTTGAGCCTCACGGATATAGTCTTTGGCGATCGCTTTCAGCAAAGCATGACTTTTGAAGAAACGTATATCGCCTGTTTGGATCTCCACTGCGATCGTCTGAATGAATTGAGCGGCGAAATACTCCATCAGCACTGGATGCAGCGTAAAGCGATCGCCAGTTTTTTCTAGTGCCAAGCGGCGTTGCAGGGATTGTAGCGTGGTGGGTAGTTGCTTCTTAGAGATGGGAGAGAGGAGATCCTCACTTAGTTGGGCGATCGCTACTGGCTCGCGATTGATTACCAGCCAATAAATCACCTCAATTTCCTGCTCGGTTAAGCGCTGAAAGTACCACCCTAGCAAGTCTTGCAAATCATGAAAGATGGGCTTGCCATATTTGAGGAACTCACTAATACTGCCACAGAAAACATCCCGAATATGTTTGGCGGCTAGCTCTAATGCCAGAGGATTACCATTGTAGAGCGCAATCAGTTCTTGCCAATCTTGCTCAGAACCAGCAAACTGATCAATCTCAGCAAAAATCTGCTGTCCATCGGTGACTCCCAAACCTCCTAGCTCTAGCGATCGCACAGGTCGATTGCGACCTTCTAAACGCGCTACTTCTCGGGGCTTCTCGCGGCTGGTGAGCAATAGGCAGCTTTTGTGAGGTACTTCTCCCAGTTGCTTGAATAGTTGTCCGTAGCCTTCATATCCTGCTCGATATTGCCCTGCTACATCTCCACTTTGCAGAATCGTTTCTACGTTATCCAAAATCAGCAAGCAGCGTCGCGATCGCAGGTAGTGCAATAACCGAGAAAGACTGTCTTCTAAAGTATTTGGCAGGGTTGATTCCTGCTGATTCGAGAGAATCTGGATCAGATCTACCAGTAAAGTAGCCAAGGGAGAAGCATTGAGGAGCGATCGCCAAACGATGCACTCAAACTCATCCTGAATATTCTGAGCCAAAGCGAGAGATAGGTTAGTCTTGCCCATCCCACCGGAGCCAAATTTCAGCGAGAGCCCCGTTTTGCCAGTGCCACCAATACCCAAAATTGCGACTAGACGGCACCGATCCCCTAAAACCCATTGCTCCAAAGTGCTCAATTCCTGCGATCGCCCAAAAAACACGGGAACTTCCGGAGCCTCTCCCCAATCCTGATAACAGGATAGGGATACTTTAGGCGGAACTGCTGGAGCATCAACTCTTGCTGTTTTTTCTGGTTCTACAACCGATTGCCAAGGTAGTTCCAGAACTTGACAGAAAACCTTAAAGATTTTCGCATTGATGGCCTCGCCCCGTAAAAACCGCTTCCAAGTAGAAAGAGAAACACCAGGTGCAAAAATTTGTTGGCCTGCGTAAGCTTCAGAGCCCCAATCGGTGGCGGAGTCAAGAATTTGACTAGCGACAATTAACCACTGCCTGTCTTCAATTGCCCAGTGTCTCGCCTTCCTAAGCTGCTTGATTCGATTTAACTCCTGAGGGGAGACCTTGAGCGAGGGCATTGATAGATTGCACGAGAGCGGAAACTGAGTCTATCTCAGTATTGCACGCTCATTTCAGAATTGATGTTGACGAAATGTGACACTGAACCAAAACTGAACCAAAAAGTGAACCGATTAAAATCCGTACGAGGCCATACTTCTAGCGATGTTTATAGATAGGAGATGACTTGTTGGTTCTAAAACAAACTTCTCCTAAGCTACGTCTACTTTGAAGGAGCAAGCCGCAATGGTGCAGTACCCCGCCTCACCCCAATCATATCAAGCGTTTCTCCAAAAGGTGCGATCGCTCGATCTTGGTCCTATTGCACATCAATTAATGCACTCTCAGATTGGTCCTCAGTGGACGAAACTTCAGGCTACCAGGGCGATCGCGCGTTATCTGGGTTTTCTTTATTTGGTAGGACAATATCCTCGCTTACAACTGGTACCAACTCAAGAGATCGATCAAGTTTGGCATCAGCATATCCTTGATACGCATAAATATGCGGAAGATTGTCAACACTTATTTGGGCGATTTATCCATCATTTTCCCTATTTAGGTACTAGAGGAGAAGCAGATCAACAAGATTGGCAACGGGCTTATGCACTTACTCAAGTGCTCTTTCGCAAACACTTTGGTCTAGATCTGGCGACGGCTGCTGCTCCATCGGATTGCGAGCCGTTACATACGATGCAAACTTGCCGAGGTGTAGATCGATCTTCTACTCAGTCGCGCCCTACCGTTAGCCTCTCAATGGAAGATGCTTTGAGGAGCTTTTTTACGCCTGCCTAAATATCCCGCAGGCTGAAGCTTGGGGCTATTGAAACCAAGCCTGCCTCCGCAGGCTATAAATAGTTTTTCAAGAATGAGACCGCGCAGGCGGTCTTTGTTTTTGTAGCCGTGACTTTAGTCGTTAAGTGATAGGTTGTTAGGCTTATACCAAGGTTTGCAGCAGGACGGCTGTTTCCTTAGCTTCGGTCAGCATTCCCAACTCCTCAAAGCGGTGTTTCGCTGTCGCGGCCCAATGTTGGGCGATCGCACCGTTGCCACGGGCTTTTTCTAGGCGGGCTAGCGATCGCTCACAAAAGGCGACTCGGCATGTGTCTTGGTTGGTTGTGGCTGCTTGCAAGCCTTCCTCTAGCAAGTGTTGTGCTTCGCTGAAGTGCTGTTGCTGAATGGCAATATCCGCTAACCAGTCTTTAGCTAAAAACTTAGCCCGTTGCCAATTCAGGTATTCAGCTTGTGCTAAGACTTGTTGGAATAAGGTGTGGGCTTGGTTATAGTTTTCGGTTTTGTAAGCCACCTCGCCTTGGTAATACCAAATCTGTATCTGCGATCGCGGCATGGCTGTCTCGATCGCAGCGCGGCTAAGGAATTGTTGCGCTTGTTGTAGCCAGTCTGTCGCTTCGATAAAAAGGCGCTGTTGAATTCGGAGCACGGCGATGTTGATGGCTAACTCGGCTTGGAAGTTGAGGGTTTGGTAATGTCGCTGTTCCCAAGCTTTTTGATAGAGGGTATGAGCTTGTTCTAAATGTCTGGATTGACCGAGTAAAGTTAAGGTCCAGCCTTGGTCCAGCCTCACTTCTAGAGCAGTAAACCAATCTTGCCGTTGCTCGGCGGCTTGGATCAGCCAATCAGCCCAGTCGAGGCGAGTGTTCCAGACGTTCAACCGATTTTTGCGGTAGCCTTGCGTGTGGGTGTAGGAGTTGACCTGCTGCCACAACTGCCGCATCTCGTCATAGCGATCGCTGGCAATACACCATTCAATCACCGCTTGCAGGTTATCCCATTCCTGGTCGAGCAGAGGATATTCCTGCCATTCTTTGCCATCTTTGCCGCCGTGCTGTTGCACATAAGACATGAACCAATTGATCCAGCGATTGCGGGCTGCTTGCTCAAAGTTGGGATGGGTCGCCAATTCTGCTAAAGCATATTCTCGCGTTAGCGCCAAGATACTGTAGCGCCCTGCCTGCTGATTCACCAGAGAAAGTTGCAGCAATTGTGCCAACCCCTCCATCGAGTGAGCGAGATTGTCGCTGCCTGCAATATGCGCGATCGCCTCTAAAGGAGCTGACCCCGGAGACAGTGCCAACGCCATGAGTAAGTAGTGAGGTAAGGTTCCTTGCAGCAGGGACATAGAACTCTGGAAATAGAAGTGAGCATAGTCCCCAACCGCCAAGGTCAAACGAGAAGATAGATGCTTCACTGGGTAACCTGCTGCGAGTTGCCCGATCGCATAAACAATAGCCGCAGGTACGCCGCTGGTGTAATGATGTAGGGTTTGCACATCGGCTGACCCTAGCACGATACTCTTGCTTTGAACCTGCTGCTGAATGAGGGAAAAGCTTTCCGCAGGTGGCAGTGGCTCTAAGCGAATGGCATGAAATGAGAACTGTTGACGGCTGGTGATCACCACTTTAACCGTAGAGGGCAGGTCATACAAGAATGCTAATATCGACCGCCAGTCTTCTAAGGTTTCCAGGTTGTCTACAATCAGCAGGGTGAGCTGACGATTTAACGCATCCTGAATTTGTTCAATCTGCTCCTCAAAATCCATCAATAAGATATCCGAGCACTTGAGCGTGCGAGCGATCGCGCGGAAGACATCCCGCAAACTCCGCTCTGGCTTCAGACGGGGCAAGACTCCTTGGGGGGTGAGACGCTCTTGTTTGGCCGAGGTGAAGATGATCGCCTCAAACAGTCTCAGAAATGAGCCAGACTCTGGATTGGCAGTGCTGGATGTAGCGTGTAGGTAGTGATAGGCCGCAGACAAAGCCAGGGTGGTTTTACCCATGCCGCCAATGCCTTCGATGCTGATGCAGTGAGTGGGGCACTCAAAGGTCAGCGATTCTAGTAACTGGGCAAGTTCGCGATCGCGCCCTACAATGCGACTGAAATCTCGAACTGGTAGGTTGTGGGCGATCGCCGTTAAAGCCTTAGGCAGGATGAGTGGGGCAACGGGTCGTTGTGGTTGGGTGTTAGTTACTTCTCGTTGAATAAAGCGTTGTAATACTCCCCGAAAGTTATGTTTTGTGACTTTTTCACCTAACACTTGGGAGAGCAGCTGCCACAAGTGAGACCCCACATCTTTGACGTAGCCAGCATCGTAGTCAGAAGCGAGAGCTATATCTGTGTAGGATTTCCCGTCCCAAGATTGACGCAAAATTTCTGCCTGAATTTTGCTTAACCGTCCTTGAGGCAAGATTCGCTCAACAACTACTAATGCTTCCTCCACCGTCATTCTGTCTCACCCTTTGCTGATGTCGTTGAGATGGAACGGCTGTAATTCTGCCACCCATCTGGCTATTTCATAGTTTCCGCACCCCACAAACATTATCCCGGACTATTTGTTGGTATTCAAAGCCCCTCTCCTACAGGAGAGGGGTTTGGGGAGAGGTCAGCCTTGATTGTTATCGTAGAGAAGCTGCCAGTTCTTGTTGAATATGGCTCTTGGCAGCTTTGAATTCAGTGGCCATTTGCTCTTTTTGCTCAGTACTGCAATTGCGATCGATCGCGGCAAACATGGTGCTTTCTTCTTGACGAATGTGATCGCCCACGGCATCCATCAAATCCTTGATTCTGGATCTGAAGGCATCAGCATCAGCAGGATTCATCGCTTTGATTTCATCCAGCACCCGCTTCATTTCAGCTTGCTCGTCGTAAAGCTCCTGAGTGTCGTCGTTGCCGTAGAAGGGACGCACCTTAGGATAAACTACTTCTTCCTCGGCTTGAGCATGAACTAGCAAATCTTTGTAGAGCTGGCCGAAGTACTCTTGGAGTTTTTGAGGATCTTTGGTGGCTCCAATTTCTGTGAAGATGGTATTCACTTTCTCATGGTCCAACCGAATCAAAGTCTGGATATTCATATCCTGCTTGTCGGTGTTTTGAGTGATCACACTGCCAGCCACCCCAGAGAAAGCGGCGATCGCGTCTTGGACTCTAGCCCAGAGACCTTGATCGGCATCCTGTCCAGTCATTTCGCGGACACCCACCTGCTCTAGCAATCCTTTGAGTTGCTCTTGGTGCGCTCGACCTTCGAAGTTAACGGTATTCAAAGGACCAATGGCTAGTTCGATGTCTGCGCCTACTTTCTGAGCTGCCTTATGGATCACGATGCCACTCATCACTTGGCTATGCTTCATCAGTTCGTGGTGCATGAGTTTTTGGTAGAACGTCAACTCATTACCTGAAATCATCTGCTCAAACTGAGGAATAAAAGCCTTGGTTGCAGCACTAGGGTCAGATTGAATGCCGTATTGCACGATGACGGTGTCGATAATGCCGATGTTTTTCTGGTCGTCGGCCAGCATGTTCTGTAGCCGTTCCCGCACATCTTGGTAGGGGCAAGCTTCAATTAGCTTTTGATCGTTAGAGAGAATGAAAGCCTGGAGTGCTCGCAGGTCTGCCAATCTCTCTGCGATCGCTAGCCGTTTTGCATCATCTAGGGTTGTAACCATGTTGTTCTCTTGTTATGTCTTTTATGAGAAATTTAAGTTAATGAATGTTTTGTTCTTACGACCTAATCCTTGTGAGAAAAGTATTAAAGAACAGCAAGCCAGCATTACACTGGACTATGTTTCAAACAAAAAGGCTTGAATACCTTGATTCTGTCTAGGTTGCAGGCATCAGCCACCTAACTCAAGTTAGATGTTTCGGGGAGTCTGCCAAAAGTTGTAGGGAAATATAGGTTTAATCATCGTCGCTAACCCGGAATAGGTAGCCTGACGATGATCAAAGCTGAAATTCCGTAACTTGAGATACAGAGTCAGGAAACAATCTAGTCCTCAATAGATTAGGGACTAGAGCGATATACCAATGCCTGATCCGTTGATAGAGCACCTTGATGCAACTCGAATTCTGTTTGATTTGCAGCAGAGCAATGAAATTGCCCAAGGCTTTTCTGGTTGCTTAGAACCAGAGGAAATAGCTCGTCGGGTCGCGAATGGCTTGGTAGAGAAGTTTGGCTGTGCCTTAGCCCGGATCTGGCTACTAGAACCAGAGCAAACTACCTTAAAATTGGTTGCTTCTTCAGGGATGTATACGCATCTCAATGGCACCTTCGGGCGAGTTCCGATGGGAGCTTACAAAGTGGGCAAAATTGCTCAAAATCGAGTTTCCTTTTTGAGCAATCATCTTGCAGCAGAAACTTGGGTAGGAAATCGCGAATGGGCGATCGCTAACAACATTCGAGGATTTGCAGGATATCCTTTAGTGATTCAAGATAAAGTCATCGGCGTGCTGGCCACCTTTAACCATCAAGCAATGGAGACAGAGTTTTTAGAGGTTTTACAGACTCTTTGCACGGTTACAGCGATCGCCTTAGACACAGCTATACAATATCAGCATGAAAAGCAGATTTGGCAAACCTCGATGCAGTCGATGGCCCAGCCTGCGGTTCAGAACCTTACATTCAACTATCTCTCTCTTTCTGATCAATTAGTCAGTCTGCTAAGTGATACCCGCTTAACTTTGGTAGGCACAGAGCGACCTCTCCCTCTGCCAGTAGCTTATGTCTTCTTGCAAGCAGCCGAAACTTTGTACCAATTTACCTGTCACTATTGTCGGCTGATTTATACAGCAGAGTCTGTAGCATTAGAGGCCATGATTCCGGCAACTCATTTTCCCGACCTCGATCCACAAAATGGCTTGCCGTCCTCCCTAAATAAACTGTTTTTTACTGTCACCTGTTTAGGGGGAGTGCTGCAAACCCAAGCCACCAGTAATCAACGGGCCATGCAGTTTTTGCTCAAAGTACCCAATTGGCGCGATTTCGGTGGTCATCAACTGCGAATTCAATGCCGCTCATCAGTTCTACAACTAGCCTTTACACACCTAGCTTTTTCGGCAGGTCTACCCGTTTGCCGTGAAATAGCCAAAGAAGCAAACAAGAATGTACCCTTATTGACCGATGATGCTACACAAATTCAGACAGCGAAATGGGTGCTGTGGGTGCAACAGGGAAGTCAAATTGCACCGAAGGGGATTCGAGGCAAAGTTGATTTGTCTACCAGCCCAGAGGCATTAAGACAGGCAGTAGAAGCGTTGTCACAGGGTAAATCGTGGGGTATCGACCCAGATTTAGAAAAACAGCAACCTCTGTCTGAGCGAGAGTTGGAGATTCTGGCTTTGTTGACTCAGGGGCATCGCGATCGCGATATTGCCGATCATCTGATCATTAGCGAAAGTACCGTTAAGTTCCACATGAATAATGTCCTGGCGAAACTGCAAGCGCGGACTCGTTACCAAGCGATTTATGAGGCGATCGCTAAGGGATGGCTGGTTACATAAATCTGAGAAAGTGCTGCGATCGTTTCTCCTGTCCTTATTGTTAGATCTCCCACTTCCGTAGTGAGAGATACAAAGACTTGCGAAATCAGGACTTAATCTGGCAACACATTCCAGCCAGTCAGAAGTCAGCTTATGAACAATCACTATTCAGTCATTATTGTGGGTGGAGGTCAGTCAGGGCTTTCCATGAGCTATTGCTTAAAGGAGAGAGGCATCGATCACATTGTTTTTGAGAAGAACAAAATTGGCTATGCTTGGCGCACTAAGCGCTGGGACTCTTTTTGTTTAGTCACACCCAATTGGCAATGTAAACTCCCAGGCTATGCCTATCCAGGCGATGATCCTCATGGTTTCATGCAGAAAGACGAAATTGTACAATACATTGAAGCTTATGCTGCCTCTTTCGATCCTCCCATTCAGCAAGGTGTTGAGGTATTAAAGCTTAGTCAGAATGTAGCCCAAAACTTCTTTGAGGTGACAACTTCAATTGGAGAATACACGGCTGACCAGGTAGTTGTGGCATCCGGTAGCTACCATCTTTCTAAGGTGCCAAAGATTGCTGAACGGCTCCCTAAAAACATCACGCAACTCCACGCCTCAGAATATAAAAACTCCCAGTCTTTACCGTCTGGAGCCGTGTTGGTCGTGGGTACAGGGCAGTCAGGATGCCAAATTGCTGAAGATCTGCATTTGGCTGGTAGGCAAGTACATCTCTGCGTGGGGAGTGCGCCGCGATCGCCCCGACGCTACCGAGGTAAAGATGTCGTGGATTGGCTAGATCAGATGGGATATTACGATTTATCGATTGATGAGCATCCCCAAAAAGAAAAAGTGAGGGCCAAAGCTAATCACTATGTTACAGGTCGAGATGGAGGAAGAGAGATTAACTTGCGACAATTTGCTTTAGAAGGGATGCAACTCTATGGCAGGCTGAAGGATATCAGCGATCGCCAGTTGGAATTCTGGGATAACTTGCAGCAAAATTTGGATCAAGCCGATGCGGTAGCGGAAAGTATCAAGAAAACCATTAATGGATTCATTGAGGAAAACCAGATTGAGGCTCCGACAGAACCTGCTTACCATCCAGTTTGGCAGCCTGAGCAGTCGATTCTCAGCCTAGACTATGCTCAAGCCAATATTAGTACAGTGATTTGGTGTACTGGGTATCAGTCTGATTTTAGTTGGGTAGAGGTGCCTGTCTTTGATGGCAAGGGGTATCCAGGCCATGAACGGGGTGTAACTGGGGTGTGGGGACTCTATTTTCTAGGGCTTCCCTGGCTCTATACCTGGGGGTCAGGCCGCTTTTCTGGAATCGCCCGTGACGCCAGTTATCTAGCAGATTACATCGTCGCCAGGAAGAAGGTGTCATACCCCAATGACTGGAGTGTGGTCAATGAATTTTTGCTGGGTTCGTAGTCCAGAGACGCATTGTTAGCGACCTAGCGAAATCGATAGGTACTTAGGTCAGTTTGGTGATGGTTTGCAGCGTTTTGGCCTGAGAAATAGACCGAGCGATCGCCCTCCCTAGCCTTATTGATAGAGTTAAACCTTTCGTAGTGAGGGATACAAAGATCTCCTCAGCTAGCCCTTAATCTGGCAACACCATTCAAGGAAAAAGAGATGCCTGAAGTAACCACTCCTGCTCATCAAGTTGGTGATTTCTTTGTTGATTACGAAGAGAAAGTATTTCCCGATGTCAAAGCCGAACCTGGCGAGAAAGCATTGGTGACATTCCACACCGTTGCGTTTGAAGGATCGATTGGTTTTGTTAATCTCTTGCAAGCTACACGCTTACTGCGCAAAGGATTTGAGACTTCTATCTTGTTGTATGGCCCTGGCGTAACTTTGGGGGTGCAGCGGGGATTTCCTAAGTTAGGAGATGCAGCTTTCCCTGGACATCAAAACTTTAATGACCAAATCAGCAAGTTTATGGCGGAAGGTGGCAAAGTTTATGCCTGTCGCTTTGCTTTACAAGCTTTGTACGGGCATGGTGAACCCTCCCTGATTCCTGGCATCCGTCCCATCAATCCTTTGGACGTACTGGATTTAGTGCTCCTGCACCGCAAGGATGGAGCCTTGATTTTAGATACTTGGACCTTGTAAACAATGAATGATTCCCAAACCATTCGAGCCGCAGCCATACAGATTAGCCCAGTTTTGTTTAGTCGAGATGGCACCACCGAGAAGGTGTTGCAGGCGATCGCTAAAGCTGCCAAAGCAGGGGTGCAACTGATCGTTTTCCCTGAGACTTTTATCCCTTATTATCCTTACTTCTCCTTTGTGCAACCACCCGTTCTCATGGGGCAGGAACATATGCGCCTGTATGAAGAAGCGGTGACCGTACCTGGGCCAGTGGTAGATGCGGTGAGCAGAGCGGCTCGTTCTTATGCAATGGTGGTGGTGCTAGGAGTCAATGAGCGAGATCATGGCTCCCTCTACAACACGCAGCTAATTTTTGATGCCGACGGCACTCTATTGTTGCAGCGGCGCAAGATTACACCTACCTATCATGAGCGGATGGTATGGGGGCAAGGAGATGGTTCTGGCTTGAGGGTTGTGGAGACAGCAGTGGGAAAACTGGGTGCCTTGGCTTGCTGGGAGCACTACAATCCTTTGGCTCGATTCGCCCTCATGGCCCAGCATGAACAAATTCACTGTGCTCAATTCCCCGGTTCCTTAGTAGGGCAGATTTTTGCTGACCAGATTGAAGTCACGATTCGTCATCATGCCTTAGAGGCTAGCTGTTTCGTTGTCAATGCTACAGGTTGGCTTTTTCCAGAACAAGTCGGTCAGATCACCTCTGATGAGAAACTGCAACGGGTGCTCAGTGGCGGCTGTAATACCGCAATTATCGGACCTGAAGGAAATCATCTTTGTCCACCGATTACAGAAGGTGAGGGAATGGCGATCGCCGATCTGAATTTCTCTTTAATTACTAAACGGAAACGCATGATGGATTGTGTGGGTCACTATTCCCGCCCAGAGTTGCTGCAATTGCAAGTCAATTTAGAGGCTCAGACAGTGATGGCAGAATCTCCCGACAGCAATTTTCTAATGACCGAAACACCCCTCGATCCTTCGCTACAACCTACTCCCTAACTGCAACACTGCATGGAAAAACCACCTCTACCACCCTTTACTCTGGAAACAGCAAAAGCCAAAGTTCAAGCCGCAGAGGATGCTTGGAACACGCGTGATCCTCAAAAGGTCGCCTTGGCCTATACAGAGGATTCCCAGTGGCGCAATCGAGCTGAGTTTTTTAGTGGACGGGAAGCGATCGCAGCTTTTCTGAAGCGCAAGTGGGCCAAGGAGTTAGATTACCGTCTCAAAAAGGAGCTTTGGAGCTTTACAGAGAATCGGATCTCGGTGCGATTTGAGTATGAATGGCATGATGATTCTGGCTATTGGTATCGGGCTTACGGCAATGAACAGTGGGAGTTTGCTGAGAATGGACTGATGCAAAAACGAGAGGCCAGTATTAATGATGTGCTGATTCAAGAGTCTGAAAGAAAGTTTTGGTGGGAGCGTAAACCCAGTCTATGAACAAGCAACAGGTGATTGTAGAACTGCAAACCCAGGGGTTGAAGCTGGTAGAACAAGAAATTGGAGCAGCAGGACGCAAAGGTGGAGCGGGTCCTTCTGATCACAAAGCTGTGACTGTAGACGGCACGACTGTCATGGTGCCTATCTTCAACAATCCAGCAGCGCGATCGCCTTACACAGTCACTACCACCTCATCTCCATCATTGACTTTAGATCATCAGGGAGAAGCGATCGCCCCAATTCAGTTTCCCCAGTCACCCCAGTTCTACAATCTCACGACGGCTGACGGTATCCCTTACAATCAAATTGCCTTGTTGCATAGCCGAGATGTATTGGCGACCACGGTGCTGCAAACCTGTATGCGTTATGGCAATACAGATACCTCTTGCCAGTTCTGTGCGATCGGGCAATCGCTAGCAGTAGGGAGAACGATTGCTCGGAAAACACCTGCTCAACTGGCCGAAGTTGCCGAAGCAGCAGTGCGACTGGATGGGGTCAAGCAAATGGTGATGACGACAGGAACCCCTAACAGCAGCGATCGCGGTGCGGCTTATTTGACAGAATGTGCCAAAGCCATCAAAGCCAGGGTGAATATCCCGATTCAGGCGCAGTGTGAACCTCCAGATGATTTTGTCTGGTTCGATCGCATGCAGGCAGCAGGAATTGATAGCTTAGGCATGCATTTGGAAGCGGCTGACCCAGAGGTTCGGGCTAGGATTATGCCAGGGAAAGCTACAGTCCCCGTTGAGTACTATTTTGAGGCGTTTGCTGCCGCAGTCAAAGTGTTTGGTTGGGGACAAGTGAATACCTACTTATTGGCAGGATTGGGAGATAGTTTGGAGACCTTATTGGAGATTTGCGATCGCCTAATTCAAATCGGCGTTTATCCCTTTGTGGTGCCCTTTGTTCCCATCACAAGTACTCCCCTCGCTCATCATCCTGCTCCTAAGAGCGAATTTATGTTCACGCTTTATGAACGAGTCGGTTCCATGTTAAAGCAGGCAGGGATGTCATCAGCAGACATGAAAGCAGGCTGTGCGAAGTGTGGTGCTTGCTCGGCTCTTTCTACTTTTGAAAAGTAATTCTGACAAACCCAGTCCATGAAGACTTACGAATTCAAACTCGCGACAAATACTCAAGAGATTGCAGCTTACTTTGCATTGCGTCGTGCCATCTTTGCGGAAGAACAGCAACTCTTTTCCGGAGACGACGTAGATGAAATTGATCAGTTCGCCTATCCTATCGTGGCGATCGCCACTGCTACCCAGCAGGTCGTTGGAGTGGTGCGAATCTACGAAGCCAAACCAGGCATTTGGTATGGAGGTAGGCTAGGCACTCATCCGGACTATCGCAAAGGCTGGCAAATTGGCAAAGGACTTATTTACAAAGCTGTCACGACTGCTAACACTTGGGGTTGTCAGCAGTTTCTAGCCACGGTGCAGTTGCAAAATGTACGCTTCTTCCAACGGCTGCACTGGCAATCATTAGAAGAGATGGCGATTCGGACTCACCCGCATCATTTGATGGAAGCAGACCTCAGTTTCTATCCGCCTAACGTCGAGATACATCCCATTCTACCTTTGCCAGCCAGAGAGGCTTCTTGATGCTATTGTCCCTTGCTGCCCAATTGCGCCAATCCCTTAGCCTTTTGCAGAAGCAGGATATCCAAACGGCATCCCAAGCTTTAAAAGTAGGGGCACAGTGGACTTCTGTCAATATACTACCGGGAGATGATTGTGCCGCTATTCCAGATGGAGAAGGATATCTGTTATTGGCAGCAGAGGGGATGTTGCCGCTGCTCGTAGAAACAGACCCTTGGTTTGCGGGGTGGTCGGCGGTGATGGTGAACATCAGCGATATTGCTGCGATGGGTGGACGAGCGATCGCGGTGGTTGATACTTTGTGGAGCCAGTCCACCAATAGTACTGAAGCGATTTGGCTAGGGATGCAAGCGGCGGCTCAAGCGTACAATGTGCCGATTGTGGGTGGACATACCAATTGCCATAGTCCCTACAACGCTCTGTCAGTGGCAATTTTAGGGCGATCGCAGCGATTGATCAGTAGCTTTAATGCTCAACCGGGCGATCAACTGTTGGTGGCGGTTGATTTTCGGGGTAAACCCCATCCTAAATATCCTTTTTGGGACGCAGCAACTACAGCTGATCCAGTTCAGTTGCGCGAAAATCTAGCAATCTTGCCCTATTTGGCGGAAGCAGATCTGTGTGATACGGGCAAAGACATCAGCAATGGCGGCATCATTGGTACTCTGCTGATGTTGCTGGAAACCTCTGGCTGCGGGGCCATCCTGCATTTGAACCAAGTTCCCTGCCCCCCAGGATTAACCCTGGAGCTTTGGCTCGTAAGTTTCCCTAGCTATGGCTTTCTCCTCAGTGTTCGGCCCCACAATGTCTCAGCAGTTCAGGCTTGCTTTCAGCAACAAGGCTTAGTCTGTGAGGTAGTTGGAGAAGTGCAACTAACCCAGCAACTCGTTCTACGCTCTCATCAAGAGTCAATGGTATTTTGGGATCTATCTCATGAGCCGCTGACAGGGTTCTCTCCAGTAGGAGTATGAGATGAGCTATTCTGCACTCATTACCGATCAAACTGAGCCGAACTTCTCGCAGACTTCTCCCTCAGCCAACTTCAAAATTGCTCTACTCACCTACTCCACCAAGCCCAGAGGCAGCGTTATCCATACGCTGGAGTTAGCTGAAGCACTGCACCATCTAGGCAATGAGGTCTGTGTTTATGCCCTGGACAAAGATGGGACAGGATTTGACTATCCTTTAACTTGCAATTACCAACTTGTTCCCGCTCAATCTGCCCTAGCTGACATGGATGCTTTGATCCAGCAGCGGATTCAGGAGTTTGTAAACTACTTAAGTCACTCTGAACAAACTTATGACTGCTATCATGCTCAGGATTGCATCAGCGCCAATGCCCTAGCCAAGCTGGTTCAACAGCAAAAGATTCCCCACTTTGTCCGAACTGTACATCATATTGAAGACTACAGCAGTCCCTATCTACAGCAGTGCCAGGATCGTTCGATTCGAGGCGCGAATCTCTGCTTTTGTGTCAGTGACTATTGGCAGACTGTCGTCCAGCAGCAATACCAGATTCAAGCTCCTCGGATTATCAATGGCGTGAACCTAGACAAATTTACTCCTGTCCTCAATGAGACAGAACAAGATTTGAAAGAACGATGGGGCTTGAATGGTTCTCCCATTTATTTGACCGTGGGTGGGATCGAACCTCGCAAGAACTCCATCCGACTACTACAAGCCTTTGCTCGAGTGCGATCGCATTATCCAAACGCTCAGTTAGTGATTGCAGGCGGAGCCACCTTATTTGACTACCAATCCTACCGAGATAAGTTTTTTGCGATCGCCAATACCCTAAAAATCAAAATCGGGCATTCCCTAGTTTTACCAGGAGTCATTGCCGATGTTGATCTGCCCGCTCTGTATCGAACTGCTGATGCCTTTGTCTTTCCTTCAGTCAAAGAGGGGTGGGGCTTGGTGTTACTGGAAGCGATCGCCTCTGGTCTCCCGGTTCTAACTTCCCACCAAACTCCTTTTACCGAATTCCTTGCTCCAACTCAAGCTCTCCTGGTAGATCCCGAATCACCTACCGCGATCGCCCAAGCCATGCAAGCTATGGTCCAGCCAGACCTGTCTCGCTCTTTGGTGCAGCACAGCCAATCAGTTTTGTCTCGCTATACCTGGGCAGCCTCTGCTGAAATGCACCTCCATCACTACAAACAACTTCTAGCTTCCTATGCCTGAAATTCGTTTTCAAATTCAATGGCCCGATGGTTCTCAGGAAACTTGTTATTCTCCCTCTTTTATCGTCAAAGACTACTTCACTCCCAACCAAGACTATGACTTAGATGATTTTGTAGCGCGATCGCGTACAGCCCTAAAAATTGCCAGCGATCGGGTGCAGGTCAAGTATGGAAAACCTTGCGGTTTAGCATTGGGCCAACTACAAGAAATTGAAGCTAAGTCTGCTCAGTACCAGTCTGGGCAGTACAAGGAGCTACCACCGCTGAAGGTACGGTTCGTGCAGTTCATTGAATCAAGCGAATCGATATTCTAAAAGCCTAGATGGGAATACTGTGTTTAATTTGACACCAGATTGAACCGTAATTGTACCCATGAAGATGCATCGCTTTGGCCAAGTTCAAGCTTTCCCTTTACAGCTTGTCCTAATTGTTCCCTTTGTGCTGCAAATTTTTGGAGCAGTTGCTTTGGTTGGCTACCTGTCCTTCAAGAACGGTCAGAAAGCGGTCAATGAGTTAGCAGACCAGTTAATGGAACGCACTAGTCGTTCGGTGAATCAACATTTGGATGCTTACTTGTCAGTTCCCCATAAGGTGCTTCAGATCAATGCTGACGCGATCCAGATGGGGTTGCTAGATGTGGGCGATCGCGAAACAGTGGCTAAGTACTTTTGGCGGCAGATGCAGGCTTATGACTTGAGTTATATCGGTATTGGGTTGACCACAGGTGAGGGGGCAGGGGCAGCCCGCTATGATGGCAAAACCGTCACAGTAGACGATTGGACCGCCGCATCTGTCAATAATCTCTTCACCTATGCCACTGATAACCAGGGCAATCGGACCAAAGTCATGACGGTATTCGACTGGGATAGCCTCAAGGAAACCTGGTATACCGAGCCGATCGCTGCGAAGAGACCAATTTGGTCTCGGGTCTATACTTGGAACTATCCAGGCCACCCCTACATTGTGGCTTCAGCGGGCAGACCAATTTATAGCGCTCAAAATCAATTGCTGGGCATCGTTGCTGTAGATATTCATCTACTGAAACTCAGTGAGTTTTTACGAAGTTCAGATGTCAGTCATTCTGGCCAGATCTTCATCCTAGATCGCAAAGGTACCTTGATTGCTAATTCGGCACCTGAGCAGCCTTTCGCGATTTTGAAGGACGAAATCAAACGTTTGCAGGCGATCGATAGCCCCAATCCAGTGGTGCAGGGAATTACCAAACAACTGCAACAGCAGTTCGGCGATTTTCGCAACATTACCAAAGCCCAGAAGATTAAACTCGATTTTCAGGGAGAGCCACAGTACGTGCAGCTTACTCCTTGGCGTGATCAATATGGGCTGGATTGGCTTGTGGTGGTTAGCGTGCCAGAAGATGGGTTTATGGCCCAAATTAATGCCAATAACCGCACCACGATCTTACTGTGTCTAGTGGCCCTAGCTGTCGCCTCAGTTTTGAGCGTGGTTACTTCTCGTTGGATTAGCCGACCTATTCTGCGGCTAAGCCGTGCCAGTGAAGATATGGCAGCAGGCAACCTCAACCAAACGGTAGGAGATAGTGGCATTCAGGAGCTGAACACGTTGGCGGTCTCCTTCAACCATATGGCAGGACAACTACGCGACTCCTTTGCCGCTCTGGAGCAGAGCAATACCGAACTAGAGCACCGCGTTGAAGCCCGTACGGTCGAGCTTAAAGAGGCGCTAGGTGAGTTGCAAAGAACTCAAGCTCAGGTGGTGCAAAGTGAGAAAATGTCGAGCCTGGGACAACTGGTTGCGGGATTGGCTCATGAGATCAACAATCCCATCAACTTCATTCATGGCAATCTGGTGCATGTTCAGGAATACACTCAAGACCTTTTAGGCTTTGTGCAGTTATACGAGCAGCACTATCCTCAACCTGTCTCCGAGATCCAAGCGGAAGCCGAAGAGATTGACCTTGAATTTTTGCAGCAAGATCTGCCTAAAATGCTCGCTTCTATGAAAATCGGCAGCGATCGCATCCGGCAGATTGTGTTGTCATTACGCAACTTCTCGCGTATGGATGAAGCAGAGATTAAGCCTGTCAATATCCATGAAGGTCTTGACAGTACCCTAATGATTCTGCAACACCGCCTCAAAGCCAGACCAGAGCGACCGGAGATTGAGGTCATCAAAGACTACGATCAGTTGCCCTTGGTGGAGTGCTACGCAGGTCAGCTGAATCAGGTGTTTATGAACATCTTGGTGAATGCCATTGATGCCCTAGAGGAGCACAACCACAAACGTACCTACCAAGAGATGCAAGCCCATCCGAGCCAGATCACTATTCGGACAACGGCAATAAATGCTCAGTGGGTCCAAGTGGCGATCGCGGATAATGGGAAAGGAATGACGCAACAGACGCAGCAGCAAATCTTCAACCCATTCTTTACAACCAAGCCAGTAGGTAAGGGGACAGGCATGGGGATGTCGATTAGCTACCAGATCATCACAGAGAAACATGGTGGAAAGCTGGAATGTTTCTCCACACTAGGAAAAGGCACAGAGTTTGTGATTCAGATTCCTAGAAAGTGTTGATGGTGTAGCAGTCCTCAATATGCACAAAATTGTGAATACAGATTTAACCATGCGATCGCCTCAGCCTTCGGCCTAAGCTCCCTCATCTGGACTGGCTTCTGCTGGCTCTCTAAACAAATCGGGTCTAAGATCTCTACCTTCCTGAATCATTTCAGGGGCAACAGCTGGATTGCCTAAAATCTCTTGAGGGTCTCCATCAAAGCCACCTGGACGGACTAGCTTTAACACGTCATAGGTTTCGACCTCCTGAGGGCGATCGTTCTCCTTCGAGGGCTGACTTTGTTTCTCACTACTTTGATCGTGATGATTACTCATGCTCCTGTCTCCTTTAAGTATTTTTGAGGAACTGCTTTGATAGCTTTTTACGAGCTACTTCCCTCTAACCGATGAGGGGTGATGGCTATTAGCTCTCTCTACCCAGTGAGTAACCCTGTGCTAAGCCCAAAAGTAATCTAGATACGGTTGTGGTTAAATACCTGTGTCAGAAATGGATGGTAATGAAGCGGTACATTTACATCAACACACAACGATGGCAGTACCGCTAAGATTCGACAAAGCAAAGGCACTGCCATGAACTCAGAAATACTATAGCGATCCTAGTAGGTTGTGAGAGGCGCACCCCGCTAACTTCATCAATCATTTAGGACTACTATGTATCAGCTAACTAGGAGAAAACTCCATAGTAATAAAGCGTAGCCAGAAGAACAATTGCCGAGGCTCCCATTGAAAGCCAGAAAGTCAATTTTACTGGAAGGCTTTTGTTAGGATTTAACCCGTCTTGACCATGATCAATAACAGTTGACAGTTCTTCACTAGCACCTGGAGCAAAATTCTTTTTTGTATTTTCCATATCAAATATCCTTGAATTTCCCTTATTCCTTAACTTACTGCTAATCTCAGAAATTACCTCTGACTTTGGCTATATCTCAGAACTTTGACAGGAGCCTAAAGGAATAGGGTTTGTCTAGAAGCAACGCTACCTGAACTGACCCTGAATACGATACGCTGAAGAAGTTTAGGGATTCAGCAGGCTCTGGGATGGTCAATCAGGTATACGACGTTGTGGTAATAGGGGGCGGAGTAGCAGGAGCAGCCTTGCTCTACTCTTTGGCGACCTTTACCGATCTCAAGCGTGTGGCACTGTTAGAAAAGTATCCTAGCGTTGCCTCGGTCAACTCGAAAGCCACAAATAATAGCCAGACAATCCATTGCGGCGATATTGAGACCAACTACACGCTGGAAAAAGCAATTAAAGTCCGGCGATCGGCTCAAATGTTGGTCCGCTATGGTAGCCAGTTGCCGCCAGCCCTGCGGGACCAGATTATCTACCAGTTTCCCAAGATGGTTTTGGGGGTGGGCTCGCAAGAGTGCGAGTTTTTGCGGCAGCGATATGAAGTATTTAAGCCCCACTTCACTGGGATGCAACTGCTAGAAAAATCCCAGATTGCCGAAATTGAGCCAAATGTGGTGCGGCTGAACGGCGGCGATCGCCCAGAAGAGTTAGTCGCGATCGCCATTTTGGGAGAATACACGGCCATTAACTATGGAGCCTTAGCGCAGTCCTTTGTCGAGCAGGCTCAAGCAGTAACCGATAAAACCGTTGACCTAAAGTTGGGTTACCCAGTCCAATCGATTGAACCTGTGGGGTCTAATTACCAAATCACAACCGCTGAAGGAACTGTAACAGCGCGGTTTGTGGTGGTGTCTGCAGGCGGTCACAGCCTGCTGTTCGCTCACCGCATGGGAATTGGGCTGGAATATTCTTGTTTGCCAGTCGCAGGCAACTTCTACTTCACGCCGGAGATCTTGAACGGCAAGGTTTACACCGTCCAGAATGATAAGTTGCCCTTTGCAGCAATTCACGGTGATCCAGATATCACGGTGCCTGGTAAGACTCGTTTTGGACCTACGGCGTTGCCTCTACCGTTGTTAGAACGAAACAACCTCAAAACCTTAATCGACTACTTGGAAGTTTTGAAGCTAGACGGCACTGTAGCGAGTGTGCTGGGCGATCTGTTGAAGGTGAAAGACATCCGGAACTACATCTTCAAAAACATGGCCTTCGAGGTGCCTTTAGTGAACCGTCGCTTGTTCTTGCAAGATGCTCGTAAAATCGTTCCTTCATTGCAGTTAGAAGACCTAGAATTCGCTCACGGCATTGGCGGGATTCGGCCTCAGTTGATCGATCGCACCCAACGGAAGCTGATTCTAGGGCAAGCAGAGATTGATCCAGGAGAGGGGATTCGCTTTAATATCACGCCTTCTCCCGGAGCTACTACTTGCTTAGGCAACGCGGAACAAGATCTATTGCGAATTCAACAACATCTAGGTTGTAACTTCGATCGCTCGTGGTTTGAGGCAGAATCGATCTCAATGGCCCAGAGCTGAGTTGTTGAAAAGATGAGATGAGGGATGAAGGATGAAAGAAATTTTCTTGCTCCTTCATCTCTCTTTTGATCATGCTGATTCGCTTAGAGTCTCGGCAGATCAATAATGTTAGTCATCGATTTCACCAGCAGCTAGTGGGCTAGGAATTCGTGAGTTGATGAATGTTTGAGATACGTTAGGAATGGATAGATCCTTAGCTGGAGAATCCTGAACTGCTGGAACGTTAAAGACGATTTCGGAAGTGTCAGGGTTGGTTTTTGCTACTAACCGAGTGCCGTCCAAAATCTTAAACACAGCGGGGCTAGATGGAATTCCTGCGGCTTGGGCATCATTGGGGAGGTAAACGCCGTTGCAATCCCATCCTTCTGGGGTTGTTTCACCATCTGCCAGGAAGTAAAGGGCGTTGCTGCCAGACTTAGATTCCTCACCTGCGGGGCCATAAATCGCTAAAGTCTGCCCAGTTGCATTGCGGCACTGACCCCAAGTAATGCCAGATTCGATCGCCGCTTTCTGTAGTTGTAACTCGTCAATTTGTTGCTTCAGCTCAGGAGAATTGCCTTGAGCATCTCTTTCTGCAAACAAGCGATTGAGAGTTCTGGTCATCTCTACATAGTCATGATTTTTGCTGACCTTTGGTTTATCGGCCCAGGAAGCGGGAGCGATCGCCAGGTTGACTAGAAATACGAGCAAAACCAGAATAATTTTTACCAATTTCATACGAGATCTCCTATTCACAAATTTGGTTGATGCTGAAACTATGGCGATTATGTGCTGAATAACGTCTCTAACGTATGCTCAGAACTCTGCCAAGTGGTCTTGTAGATTTTGTCCCGCCGTTGATGACTATCTACGAAACGGACGGGTCCCAGCCGATTATATCGACCTGCTAGTTTACGCACCCAATCGGTAGAAAAGCCGAGAATTTCGGCAACTTGTTCTACTGTCATTGGTATATGCGGTTGACTCAAAAGTTGAATGGTGAGCCAGTAGTTTTTGGTTTTGGGGTCTTGGCATTCCTCTTGACGACGCACTAGTTCTGCATGGGCCAAGTGAGGAAGAATTTGAATTCGAGGGCGAGACATAATCTAGTTCTATCCCTGAGTTTGTTAAACGATCTGCGCCTGCACCCACTTGTTATCACTTTTCTGGTTCTGCGCTGATCAGGATATGTTTTCTAATCAGCATCAGCAGTTACTATCGTTTTACTATCGTTCCTAGGTTTCTAGCGAGGCTGTACGCTTAGAAAATCCCCAGGTAAACAGTACGACAATCATGGTCAATACAATCCATTCAGGCGGTACTGAATCGGGTTGCAATGCTTTACATAGCAGCCGCAATCCTACTCCTAAAACAGTTAGGTAAGCCGCATCCTGGAGGTAGGTAAAGCGTTCTAGCCATTGCACGAACAAGCCTGCTAAAAAGCGGAGAGTCAGGATACCAATAATGCAACCTGTGAGGACAATCCAGGTGTTATCAGAGATAGCGATCGCAGTTGTAACGCTATCTAGGGAGAACGCTAAATCCGTTAAAGCAATTAAGGCGATTAGCTGCCAAAGCGAACCGGATACTGGTGGTTCAGTACTGGGGTGATTGAAGGCTGAGCTGATGGAAAACTTTGTCCAGAAATGTTTGCCAACTAACCACAGTAAATAAAGCGCCCCCGCTAATTCTATCTGCCAGAAGCGAATGACCCAGGTGGCAGTAAAGAGCAAAGCGATCCGTAGGATGAAGGCACCTGCCAGGCCCCAATTTAAGGCTTGCTGCTGATGTTTAGGATCGGGTAGCGGCTGGACTAGAGCCGCTAAGGCGACTGCATTATCAGCAGAGAGAACCGTTTCTAAAGCAACCAGGGCCAATAAAACTCCCAACGTGTTGGGGGAGAAAGCCATCCCTACAGTATTTGTCACTTGCTCTAACATGCCTGTTTCCTAACTACCTACATCAGCTACTTTTCCCAAATGCCGAGGGAAAATCAGGTTAGTCTTCGATTGGGGCATTGGGTACTTTAGCGTCAATGTTGGCTTGAGATAGGTTAGGAATTGACCAATTTGTTTCACCAGCCCGGAACACTTGCGCGGGATTGACATTGAATTCCAGCACACCTGTTTCAGGATCATTCTTGGCAATGAGTTGAGTGCCAGGGGTAACTTTGAGCGCCAGAGGTTCAGCCAAGGGTTGATCTCGATTTGCGATTAGAGCCCCACTGGGTAAGTAGACACCATCGCAATTCCAGTCATCATCTGTAATCTTGCCACTCCCTAGATAGTAGAGGGTGCTGGGTTGAGCTGCTTTCTTGGCTTTGTGAGCATAGACTGCCAAAGTCTTACCTGTGTTATTGCGGCATTGCGCCCACTCCGTTGCAGTTTCAAGGATATACTTTTGCAGTTTCAACTCACCGAGTTGTTGCTCAATCTCGTCGGGAGCTAAGCCCGATCGGTTGGGTGCACTTTTAACTTGCAGGAGACTATCGATCGCCTGGGTTACTTCTGTGTATTCAGGGGTATTGGTCAGTTTGGGTCGGTCTGCCCAGGAAGCAGGAGCAATGACCAAATTGACTAGCAGTACTAAGGCGACAAGAACGACTTTGAATAATTTCATGGGCTTTACTCCGGTTGGTCTGAAAATTTCTAAGGCTGGGATGGGGAAATACCAAGCTTGAGTGAGGCGATCTGTGAGGCGATCGCTGGGGGTGGCATGACTGCGACTCGCTGCAACTTAGAGAGGGAATTTACGTTACCTGCTATCCCTACTAGGTTGATTGCTCTTGATAGAGTTCAGTGAAGACTGGCTGCGAAAAACATAGTCTCACTCTAGGAAGCCTGTTCCATAAAAGCAAACATTCTTTTTTGTTGAGAAGATAACTTGAAGTGATTGATATCTACAAACACAGCTACACTTGCTTTCCAGGATGGACATCTTTCACCCTTAGCCGTCTTTTTGTCTAGCATTACTTAAATTTATCGTTTTAAGAAAAAAGAGCATTTGCTTTTATTTCTGGACTGGCTTTATGTTGATAACAAGCTGAACTGCAGCCCATACCAACAGTTCATACAGAACTCACCTAACTCTTCAATAGGTCAATTATGAGAGCACAACACTCCACCCAACAGGCAACCACAGCTAAAGAAAATAAAGTAATTGAGTTGAGACAGAAAAAAACATACACAGCTTTACAAGAGATTGAGCAACAACGCTCCCAACCGCAAAAGCTGACTACAGGCCAACGAATTGCTGATAAACTGGCTGCCAAAGTGGGGTCTTGGGGATTTCTGATTGGACAAACGACGGTACTCACAGGCTGGGTAACCTTCAACTTGATGCCTGGAGTGCCCCATTGGGATGAACAACCGTTTATCTTGCTCAATTTGGTGTTCTCCTTTGCCTCAGCCTACACCGCCCCAATTGTGTTGATGAGTCAGAACCGTCAGTCAGATGCGGAGCGAGAGAAATCTGAATATGACCGCCAAGTCAACTTAAAAGCAGGATATGACATTGGATTGCTACATGAAAAAATAGATACTCTACAAGCGCAACAATTGAAAGAATTGACTTTAATTGTGAAAGAACAACAGCATAGCCTGAATGAAATGAAAGCGACCGTGCTACCTGTATTGCAACAGCAGCGATCGCTGAACGAACTCAAGGTCAGCATTCTACCCATTGCTCAGCAGCAATTGCAAGAGATCAAGGTGGGCGACGAGCAGTCCCCCAAGAGCAATAACTATTCTGTCTACTTCCCTTTTAATGTTAATTCTATTGAATAAGTTGAATCAGACTTGTAATAAAGGCGATCGCTTCATTACATGTACTACCGATAATTTATGACAACTGTTGCATAAAACTGTTGCGCTTTTGGAACAGACGCTACAGCCTATTTAGAATCAAATTAGGCACAATGTCCCAAAAGCGGGGATAGAACGGTTGAGCATTCTAGAGTTTTCGTTACTGGTTTGGTTGGGATCGTTAATTGCTGGTTTTTTAGGCTCACTGACGGGCTTGGGAGGCGGCGTAGTCATTGTCCCTTTACTCACTTCAGTGTTCGGGGTGGACATTCGTTATGCGATCGGTGCTTCCCTAGTTTCCGTGATTGCCACGTCCTCTGGTGCGGCCTCAACCTATATCCGACAAGGCTTTGCCAATTTACGCTTAGGCATGTTTCTAGAGGTTGCTACGACCATTGGCGCGATCGCAGGAGCTTTTTTAGCAACTTGGGTTTCTATTAAAGCCTTAACTGTGGTGCTGGCAGTGGTGCTCCTCTACTCTGCTTATCTCGCTCAACAGCCACGCTCCGAGTATGTTGCGAGTGAAGCCGTTGATCCGCTAGTCGTTCAGCTCAGGCTCAGTGGCACCTGTCCGACCCCAGACGGCTTAATGGCTTATCAAGCCGCAGCAGTGCCAACAGGATTTGGGGTCATGTTTGTGGCAGGAGTGCTTTCGGGACTACTGGGCATTGGCTCAGGCGCGCTGAAGGTGTTGGCGATGGATCAAGCGATGCGACTGCCATTTAAGGTTTCTACTACTACCAGCAACTTCATGATCGGAGTGACCGCAGCCGCCTCAGCAGGTGTGTATTTGGCGAGGGGCTACATCGATCCAGGGTTATCAATGCCAGTGATGTTAGGTGTGCTGCCGGGTGCTTTTTTAGGCGCAAAAGTGTTGATTGGTGCTAAGACGCAAATTTTGAGGATTCTGTTTAGCCTCGTGCTCGTTGTCATGGCCTTGAGAATGGTCTACAACAGCTTGGCGGGAGGGATTTAGATGCGCGAACTGAATTCAGAGACACAACCAAACTCAAGCGCTATAGAGTGCAATCTTATCTTTGCGGCTCGTGAGCAAAAACTGGGGCAATGGATTAGTTACCTGCTCAGTTATGGAGTATTAACAGCCAGCGCGATCGTTTGCATCGGCGGCATTTGGTATTTGATCCGTCATGGTGCAGAACCTGTTGATTATCACGTTTTTCGAGGAGAACCAGATATCTTCCGTTCTCCTGCGGGGATAGTAGCAGCAGTGCTAGCGGGTCGGGCACGGGGGCTGATTCAGCTTGGTCTTCTGATTCTAATTGCCACGCCGATCGCCCGTGTAATTTTGTCGTTGGTGACTTTTTTGCGCTGGCGAGACTTGACTTATACCGTAATCACCTTACTGGTGCTCACAGGATTAATTTACAGCTTTATCGGAGCTTACGTTTGAAGCTGCCTGATTCTGAATTTGGTCATACTTGCGATCGAGGAATTCCTGGATCGCGATGGGCGTGTCTGCTAAACTCGGCTCGCTGATTAATGAACCTGGGTAGACCACACAATCATGATTGGTTTCACAAAAGAAGGCGATTGCGTATCTAGTCTTCTGAAGTTGCTGAGCATCCATAACCCGAACCCGATGGGGAGCCGCATGGATCGTATCTCCGCTCCAGCGTTGCATCACTTCACTAGCAAGCACTCCAATGCAACCAGGCGGAATATCTACAGCGACCCATTCATAGTTGGGGGTGAGAACTTCTAGACCTCCGGTGGAATCTTGCCAAAGCAGAGTAATTCCAGAGTAGTCTTGGTGGGCTCCCAGGCGAACCGAGCCGAGGGTAAAGTGAGGGGCAGGAGGGTAATGTAGGAGCCGTAGGGTACTGTTCTGTCCATGCTGCTTCACCAAACTATTTGGAGGCTGCTGATAGACTATCTCAAGGGCCGCTAAAACTCGATTAGCCTGTTCCTGAAAGGCATGAAAGATGTCATAAAGTTGGGTTGTTAGCCTAGCCAATTCCTCTTGGTAAGGAAGAATCCCTTCTAGAGTGCTTGAATCCACATAGGACTGCTTTCCCCAACGCTGGAGCCATTGAGCATAAGTGCCATTCTCAAGATTGAGATCTAACACTTCTTTGTAGTCTTCATTGGCATCGCTGAGTTGTTCCTGTCCCAGAGGGAGAAACACACCTTGCCAGGGAGATGATAACTGTTGAGCTAGCGATCGCTTCTGTAAATCGCTGAGGGCAAAAAAGTCTCGCAAGTTGTTGAATAAAACATCATCCTGCATTGCGGGTAATACAGGAACATAGGCCACACCCACCCTAAAAAGCGCATCAAAGAGTTGATAAGCAAACTCTGTCTGAGCAGCGGAGGAATCAGAGAGTAAAGGAAGGTGGGGGATTGCTTTCATAGACCTGCTGGGGACTGATGGACTAAGGCAAGCGAAAGGATGCAGGAGCACTAGGGGCTAGGACAGGCTCCACAATCGCTAAGATTATAGCAAGTCGTGATTTTTTGTTTTAACGCGATCGTATAGTTCATCAATCGTTGCAATAAACGAGTGGTCCTTTTGCCAAAAGGCAGGAAAGTCTCCCTGCTTTTTGACCAAAATGCCTGAAACGGTGCTAGGCGGCAGTACTTCAACAGTTTTAGGAAATGGTTTCTCTCCCTGCCAAAAAGTTTTAGGATTGATCTCCTGTGGCAACGCCGTGAGTTGAGGTCGAGTGTAGTAGGAGGTCACAGGGGAAGGTGCACTCATTTCGGCGTTCAGTTCTGCAATCAGGGCTTGGCCTAAAGGTGATTTGGCTAGCTCTGCATGGAGTTGTTTTCTGGGTAGCCCTCGTAACTCAAACAGGAGAAAGGGATCGCGATCGAGATCTTTGGCAACGCGATAATAAACCCCAGCTACATGCTTGCAAGGATTACCCCAATCGGGACAGGAGCAGTGCGTTTCAAAATCTAGTTTTGATTTTGGTAATAGATGCAATCCTAAGGTTTGAAAGGCATCCTCGATGTTATCTGGCATCTCATTCAGCAGCAGTTTTGAGATGAAACTGGCTTTAGAGGCAATGTAAGCGATCGCTGCCGCCCATTGAGCCTGACTAATGGGATGGATGACAATCTCAATGGTATAAGTCGGTTCTTTGTAAACGCCAAAATAGGGATTGATGTTGCCTCGCACTTTCGCGTGAATCACGGAATCAATAATATCGAGTTCGCGGATGCGATTGCTGTTGGCATAGGAGCGCCCCCGGCTCAAGCGAGCAGGATCGCTGAATGCTTCTAAGGCTTGAATAAATCGATTGCCCCACCAGGTTTTTACAAGTTTTTTCATGGCTACCTCTAGTCCAGAACAGCGCTGCGATTCAAAGAAATGAGTTGCTTAAAGGCTTCATTGTCGAGTTCCGTCAGCCAAGATTCATCGGCCCCCACGATCGCGCCCACCAGTTTCTTTTTATCTTCAATCATCTGGTCAATGCGTTCTTCCAAGGTGCCGATCGCCACAAATTTATGCACAAAAACATTCTTCTTTTGCCCAATCCGGAAAGCGCGATCGGTGGCTTGGTCTTCTACCGCTGGATTCCACCAGCGATCGAAATGAAACACGTGATTGGCTTTAGTTAAGGTAATGCCAACTCCTCCTGCTTTGAGAGACAGCACAAAGACCGAGGGTTCAGTATTGGGGTCTTGGAACTCGGCAATCATCTGTTCGCGTTTGGGACGAGGGGTGCCACCGTGGAGATAGTAGGTATTGCAGCGAAGAGTATGTTTCAGGTATTTCTCTAGAGCTTCGCCAATCTCTGCAAATTGCGTAAATATCAAGAGGCTTTCTCCTTCTGCGATCGCTTCTTGGGTCATCTCTGTGAGGCGCTCCAGCTTATGCGATCGCTCTGGCGTGAAATCGCTGCCGTCTTGCAAAAACTGCATAGGATGGTTACAAATCTGCTTCAGTTTCATCAGGGTGGCAAGAATCAAGCCCTTGCGCTGAATGCCTTCTGCCGCTTGCAGTTGCTTCTCCACATCTTTCACCGTGGCTTCGTAGAGAGAGGCTTGTTCCCTGGTAAGGTTGCAGTAGAGTTTTTGCTCTAGCTTGTCAGGGAGATCTTGAATAATTGAAGGGTCGGTTTTGACACGACGTAGAATGAAGGGTTCGACCAGCTTTTTCAGCGTGGCTGAGCGCACGACATCATTGTTTTTTTGAATCGGAATCTCAAAGGATTGGCGGAACTGCGACTCTTTGCCTAAATAACCAGGATTGAGGAAGTTAAAAATCGACCACAGGTCGAGCAAGCGATTTTCGACCGGAGTGCCTGTGAGTGCAAGACGATATTGCGCTGGCAGTTTGTAAATTGCTTTGGTTTGAGCCGCCTTAGGATTTTTGATGTTTTGGGCTTCATCGATCACAATCCGCCGCCATTCTACTTCTGAGAGCAAAGCGGCATCTTTGCGCACCAGGGTATAGGAAGTGATCACCACATCACAGTTGGCGATCGCTGATTGAAACTCTTCTTTTTTCTGGCGGCGATCGCTACCATGATGGATGAGGGATCGGAGGTGGGGTGCAAATTTCTCGATCTCCTTTTGCCAGTTACCCACGACTGAAGTCGGCGCAATTAGTAAGGTGGGTGGAATTGATGCCGATTTTTTAGACTTTTTGGGCGTTTGTTCCCGCTCCTGCACCAAACGAGCAATCACCTGTATCGACTTGCCCATGCCCATATCATCGGCGAGGCAACCGTTAAGTCCTAGCGTTTCAAGATAGTGCAGCCAAGCTAATCCGCGTTTTTGGTAAGTACGTAGGGTTCCTTGAAGTGTTTTAGGATCAGGCAATATCTCTAAATGGCTTTTATCATTCAACCTGCTCAGCATCTCTGCCAAGGTTTCGTCGTGATCGACCTCTAGTTCAATCCCATCTTCACTGCCTCCAGACAATCTCATGAAATCGAGCAAACTCAGTTCTGGCTGCTCGTGCTGATGTTTTTTCCAAAACTCCAACATTTGCTGCATCTTGTCTTGGTCAAGCTGCATCCACTGCCCCCGAAATTGCACCAAGGAGGCTTTCGCATTGACCAATTCTTGCCATTCTTGCTCGCTCACGGGCTTGCCATCAATGGATAGCTCGTAGCGATAATCTACCAGCGTTTCGAAGGAGAAGTAGCTTTTGCTTTTGTCATCTCCGCCCAACGTGCGACCGCGCGCTTTCATCCGCAGCTTAGTACGTCGCCAACCCTGGGGGGTCCACCAAGCAGGCACTCTAACCTTATATCCTGCTGCTTCTAAGACCCAAGCTGATTCTTGCAAAAAGGCAGAGGCTTCCGCGATCGCCAGAGAGATACCAACGGGTTGATCGGTTTCTAGACCAGCCCAAAGTTGCGGATAGATCCGAGCAGCATAACCGAGATGAATCAGTAAATGTTGCTCAAAGTTTTCGCCAAACTGTTGCATTAAAGCCTTGTGGCGCTTGGTGCGGAGTCGCCAGTAATCCTGTAAGGGGATCTGGACAGAGGGATCTTGCCGCGATGCCACTTGAAACTCCAGCGTCCAAGCGTCCTCTGACTTGGCAGGAGACTGGAGCTGAAAACATAAATAAAAAGGGAGATCACTTTGGCTGCGACCAATGCGATCGCGCCAAGTTTTCCACTGTTGATATTGGGTTAGCCCTTCCAGATGCTGCCAGGGATGTCCGGGGTGTAGGCAACTCCACAGCAGGGTATCGTTAATCTGTTTTTCAAAGGCCGTGGAAGTGGGAGTATGAGTGACAATTTCTGCGAGCAACACCTCCGAAAAATGACGCAGCAAGGTCATCTTGTCGTAGAGTTGCGGTGGCTCTTGTGGCTCTGAACGACCCGCAACACAAACCAGCGGCATGAGTTCTACATAGCGTTCTAATTCCGCTTCATATCGGGCTGAAAGTATTTCCCAACCCTGATAAATTTCAAATTCTTCGGGTGTTGTTTTGGTTGTGGTTTGGCCCTTACTTTTTGCTGTTTTGGAGGTCTTATTGACAGCTTGGGATGCAGTTTTACGCTTGCTTTTAGTAGGCGGCTCTGTCGGAGCTAGCGATCGATACTTCAGCGCTGGAATATATTGATCGTGCAGAATAATTTGCTTAAAGAATTGAGTGTAGTGATACCAAAACAGGAGATCCGCACCTAACTGAATCTCCGCTAGATTGTGTAAGGCGATGAAATGCAGCTCATTCAGCAGCTTAATCACATTCGTGACCGAGGCGCGGTTGTAGGCGCCAGTTTTGACATAGGCTGTGGGACGGTAGCAATCTACTTGCCAGTACTGCCATTGCCATTGCTCTGGTGGTTCCAGTTCCAAGCAACGAGCCAGCTCTGGAGAAGGACAAGGTTGATCTCCTACAGTGGGCAGCAAGAAATATTTAGGCGCGATCGCGGTTTCAAGTGTTTGATAGGCAGCAGGCTTGATACCCAGAGATTCGGTGAGAAATGCAGCTAGCTTCTCTTGTGGCAAATGATTCAGGTGGAGAAGTGGAGCTGTTTTACGTCGTCGCAGTGTTTCTGTGGTTTCGATCCATAGATAAAATCCGCCACTCTGGACAAAGCTCGCTGTCTCTTCTGGAATCCAAGTGCCATGAAGAATATGCATCGCAGCTACTCTCAACACCCTTAACTTGATCTGCCTCCATTAAATCAGATTGTTCTAATTGGTGTTGCTTAGATCAAAAAATTAGCTTTGGGGGTTTGCTACATTCTTACCGACCTCTCCCCAAACCCCTCTCCGCGTCGGAGAGGGGCTATGAATCTAGCTTCCCTTCCCTAGTAGGAAAGGGGCTGTGGGTTAAGTCTCCATCTACAATTCACCTGTTGCTAGCATCTGAATCAGGCGAGGAGCGCCGGGATCAAAGCCTGCCATATCCCAGGAAAGTGGATCTTGGGGATCAACTAGGGAGATTTGGTAGGGAGCCAAGGTGATATACACCGCCTTTACGTTAGGATTCACCTTGCGGCGATATTCTGCTAGCGCTTGGCTAGGATGTCGCCGTCCCGCCCAGCTTTCGCAATCGGTCCAGAAGCAAACGACATCTGCTTTGAACTTGTGCTTGATCATCCAGTCGTAAGCGACCGAGGCATCGGTGCCACCAAAGTTTTGGTTATTGGCTTTGGCGATCGCAGAACTGAAGGAATCTTGAGCCGAGATATTGAGGTCTCGAAAGTTCTCTGCAAAACCTCGAATCACATAGTTCTTCTCAGCTTTAGCCGTGGCGAGTGCCATTGTGGTGGCAATTTCACAACAGGTTAAGCCGATGGAACTGACGCTGTAGTAAGACATAGAGCCAGAAACATCGATCGCATGGAGAAAGACTTTTCCAGTCGGTTGCAGCACATCAAAGGAGAGTTCTAACGCCTTTTCCAAAATGTCTACAATGCGAGGGATCGGTTCCCATGTTTTCTGGCTGCGGCCTAACTTACCGCCTGACTGGTAAGTTTTCAGCGCTTTGAGAACATCAATGGGATGGATACGACCTTTACGGAGATGATCGCGACTGTTGAGAACTTTCTCCACTTTGTCTAGATTTTTGCGGTGATCAGAACGAAGAACCCCCAACTCTGTCAAGGAACCTAGATTCCGCAACATGGCTCCAATTGGCATGTCATTAAACAAGAGCTGCCAAGCCTGCTTGTCCATTTTGCCGACAGGTGCAGCCATTTCGTGAGTTAAGCGGCCTTTCGCGATCGCCTCATGAGCTTGCTCTGGGTGCCGCTTCAGCCACTCGTACCACCAAATTTGTGACAGAGCCTCGGAGGGAGCTGTTTTAGGCAAGTTCTCCCAACCTTGAGTCACCCATTGAAACAACTGGTTATGTTCTTCAGTTGAGGGCTTAACGTGGAATAGACGCAGCGCATCTCGATGCGAGAATCCTTGGCGCTGTTGATATTTCAGCAGTTGATAGGCCAATTCTTTGACGTTCTCTCGGGTTAACCAACGTTGACCCGCTGCTCGGACAATTTTGCCGAATCCCCGCACTGACTTGGTGTAGCTCAACCACTCATAGAAATGGCTAGCTGTGCGCACCACTTTGGGAAAGATTTTTTGGAATGCATGTTTCGCTTCTGGTGCCTCCCCCATCGAGAGCAACACCAGGGCAAAGATCGGCGCACTGTTATTGATGGCACGACCATCCGAGGCATAGACAATCTCAGCCGCAACTCGCTCCGGATTCTCTGCGATCGCTTGCCCTAAGACATTGGCAAACTCGTTCGTCAGTTCTTGTTTCCCGGCGTAATAAGTGCTCTGGGCGGTACCAATCAGCAAGCAACGTCGCAGATTCTGCCACAACCCCGCTTTGAACATGTACCCCCCAGAGCGCCCCTGGATCATTTCCTTTTCGCGTCCAGGAATGGGTTGAGTTTGAGGAGTACGAGTTTTGTTTTGAGCAAAAAATTTGTAGTTCATAGTCTTCTACACCTCCGGCCCGATTGGGCAAATTGGAAAATTGACAGGACGGGAATCGCACCCGCATCTCCGGCGATTAAGGGGGACTTCGTCTACAGCGATAACCCTAAATCTGCGGCCCGTGAGGGCAAAAAGTGGTGCCTTACTATTAAGCGACCTGCCAGTGTAAATAGAGAAATTTTGAGTTTGGTGTGGTGGGGCAGGAATCGAACCTGCGACCGCGTGTTCAACGATAACCCTCATTCGTCGGCCCTTACGGACAAGGTTGTGAACAAGGACATACTCACGCTGCTTTACCACTTAGCTACCCGCCACATGTAGGCTTAGAGTTTGGTGTAGCGGCGCGGGGGTTGCACCCGCATCTCCGGCGATTAAGGGGGTGTCGATTTTCAAGCGATAACCCTAAATCTGCGGCCCGTAAGGGCAAAGTTGGTGCTCTACTGTTGAGCTAGCCGCCACATGCAAAGTTATTGGAGCGTTTGGTTTAATTTCGTCGTGAATTCATCGTTTTTGCTGCCTCTCTGTCTTGGATGAATCCAGAATAGGCGAGACACCTTCCCTCAAGCGAATCAATCGAGCAACAGGCAAAACGCTTCTGTAGCAAAGGTTTGAATACTATGGGAATAATTGCACCTGGGGGACTCCCCTAGGTTTTGCGGTTGATTTCCAAAAATCGTAGGGTACGTTGCAACGTACCGTCCTAAGATGAATGCTTGCGCTACCCATGCTACAAAGCAATTGCAAGGTATCCTGTCAATATTGACCCTGGCTAAGTGGTGCGCTACAACTCAACCTACTAGGGCGATCGCACTATCAACTCAACCCCATACACTGGGACTGGGCTTTCTAGAAGCTAATAATAGCCATGACTCGATTTTTCCCTTGTTCTTATTTAGGAACAGACATTGAATTAACGGACGAAAGAGAGCAGCATATTATTCAGACACATCCAGGCACATTACCTGAGTATTTGGAGCAGTTGAGCATCACGCTTGTAGATCCGGATCTGATCCGCCAGAGCGAACGAGATGAAAATGCTCTACTATTCTCCAAATGGTTTGATACGATCCGAACAGGAAGATACTTCATTGTGGTTACTGTTACAGATACAAGCTCAGCAAGATATTGGATTGTGACAGCTTATACTGCTCGTAAGCTGACTGGAGGCCAGGTGATATGGAAGAAAAGCTAACCTTTCGATATGATCGTGCAGGAGATATCCTGTACATCGATAAATGCTCTCCTTACTCCGATCAAGAATCTGAAGAGATTGGTGACGAAATCATTGCTCGATTGAATCCAACGTCTGGTGAGATTGAGAATTTAGAAATTTTATTTTTCTCAAAACGCTTGCTCAGTAATAATTTGTTTGAATTACCTATAATCGCTGATTTACGGCTTGCGAGCTAGTAATTGCAGAATCTTAACAAATTGATGTTGTCATATCCCGTTGAAGATTGAATCATTGCGATCGCTCACTGTTCTCTTTGCTAAACTCAGAACACATCTGTAGAGGATGCTAGAACATGGTTGCGGTAACGCCTTAACCCCTTACCTTTTGCCTGTGTTACTAGGGATTGAGCTGACCTTAACAGTGAATCAAGTTTTTGGTTGGTTGAAGATGGGGAGCTAGGGCGATCGCACTTCATGCATTCATATACATTTCGGCAATGCCTACTCTAAGCGCTGGTCCAAGTAGTTAGATTTCTTCCAACTGCTGTTGAACAGTTTCCTGTAGTTTCAGATCGGTTATTGGAGTCAAGTATTGAACTATGTTTTGAAAGCCACGATATGCAGCAGAGAAGAGCGGTGAATTTTGCTCTGCATCAACAGCATTAACATCTGCACCTGCCTCAACTAACAGTTTGACAATTTCAAAATGTCCATGATGGGCCGCTGATATAAGTGGTGTCCTTCCATCTTCAAAGGCAGCATTTACATTATGTCCAATAGCAATTAGTTCTTTTGCTCTTTCCACCTCTCCTGCTCGGATTAGACTAAAGAAAAGTGGTAGATCTTCTTCATGATTAAACATGCTGCAAACCCCAATGCAACACCTCTGCCCTAGTAAAATACTTCACCTGTATAGTTGTAAATCTTGGTATTGGCCTACTCGCAAACAATTGTAGTAGAAACGTTCTTGAGCTGAGACTCTTTGACCTTTTTACGCTCAGCTTCAGTTACACCCCAACAGGTGAAAAAATAGAGAAGAGATTATTAGAAGTGTAGACTATGCTGCAACGCAGTCTACAAAACCACTTTTCAGCGCTGGTTGTTCTACCAATGGCACGCCTGAGTTATGGCCCGGAAGTGAAGAAGCGATCGCAGCAGTTGTTGGCGGTGTTGTTGGATTATGCCAATGATGAGTTGGACTGTGATGACGTGGCTTTGGATGGGTTGCGATCGCAGATTCAGGCGCATTGGCAGACGGAACAGCGGTTGGTGGTGCGGACGAAAGTGCGGTTTTTGGAGGCTTTAACCCGGATTGTGGTTCCTCCTTTAACCGGAGAACAGATTAAGGAAGCATTGCGACGGCTGGAGGATTTTCTGGAACTACTAGAGGATAATCGCCCGAATCGGGGTGGGTCGGAAACTTGGCATTTCACCTTGAAGCTCTGGCATCCTCGGCGCGATCGCAAAGCCAACTTAGAGCGATTTGAGCAGGAGTGGGAGCAGCGACGGTCTCAGAAGTCGAAGCAGTCTACCCAGAAAAGCACAACTCAGGATGCAGAAGTCGCAGTTATAGAGGCAAATGGTGATGAGTCCGAAACAGATATGTGGTGGCAGTGGTGCCAAGATGTTTTAGAGGCGCAGCAGTATCAACGACTCACAACCAATCCGTTGACGATGGGAGATGGTGTTGCGTTTGAGTTAGATGAAGTCTATGTGCCACTAGGGTTAGTGGAGCGTAAACAACATGAGCGGCGAGATACAGAAGTGAGGGTGGATCAAGGCTCGAAACTCTATGAGGCGGAGGAGGGAGATACAGCTCAATTTGCTCTAGAGCAATTTCTAGAACAGTTGCAGCAGCCTGGATCGGCAAAGCGGATTGCGATCGCCGGAGAACCAGGAGCAGGCAAAACCACATTGCTGCAAAAACTCGCCAGTTGGTTGCTAGACCAGCGAGCGTTGCCGATTTGGATCTCTTTGGCAGATTTGCAGGGAGCTAGCCTAGAGCAGTATCTACTACAAGATTGGTTGAAAGCAGCAACTCGCAAAGTCACGGTTTCAACAGAGCTACAAGAAGCCTTAGGAGCGCAGTTTAATCAAGGACGGGTTTGGCTGTTACTGGATGCAGTGGATGAGATGGCAACGGAGGCGAGTTCTGCTTTGAGTACGATCGCGAAGCAATTGCGGGGTTGGGTTGCCGATGCCCATGTGATTCTCACCTGTCGCCTCAACGTTTGGGATAGTGGCAAAAACGCGCTAGAAACCTTTACCACCTATCGTAATCTCACGTTTAGTCATGGAGATGCTGCCAGTGCAGATCAGGTAGGACAATTTATTGAGCGTTGGTTTCATCAACACCCCACATTGGGCGATCGCTTGCAGGCAGAACTCGATAAGCTGGAGCGGAGACGGATTAAGGATGTAGTAAAAAATCCGTTGCGACTGGCCTTGCTCTGTCGAGCTTGGTCACTCAGCCAAGGGACTCTGCCCAACTCGAAAGCCGCGCTATACCAACAGTTTGTCGAGACTATCTACGAGTGGAAGCAAGATCGCTTTCCCACGACTTTGGCTCAACGCTGGCAACTGAATCAAGCCTTGGGGCATCTGGCTTTGCAGGGATTGGCTCAAGCAAAGACTAAGTTTCGGTTGTCGCAATCTTTTGTCCAGCAGGTCTTTAGAGAACAGTCCCTGGAACTGCTAGAGCTGGCTCTCAATTTGGGCTGGCTGAATCAGGTGGGGATCTCTACTGCATCTGGAGAGAAGGTCTACGCCTTTTACCACCCGACGTTTCAGGAATATTTTGCCGCGCAAGCGATCGCTGATTGGCGTTGCTTTCTCCCTGCAACTGCTGCCAACTTAACGGTAGATCTAGAAGCATCTCCGCTCGTCTTTGCCTCCCAGTGGCGAGAAGTGATCTTGCTGTGGTTAGGACGCTCCGATATACCTGTTACAGAGAAGACCGCTTTTCTGCAAGCCCTCACAGCATGGGAGGATAGCTGTGGCGGGTTCTATCACTATCAAGCTTATTTCCTCGCAGCCGCAGGTTTGGCAGAGTTTCCCGAATATCCTAACGCAGCATCTATCTTTGCTCAGTTGCTGCGATGGCGGTTTGGTGAGTTCGACTCTCAGGAGCATTGGCACCGCTACCCATTTCCAGCACAAGAGGGAGCGAGAGTGGCATTGCTGCAAAGCGATCGCACCCAAGCGATCGTAGCTTTAGAACAATTTATTCAATCTACCTCCAATTTCTTTGCCTGCTGGAATGCGGCTTATAGTTTGGGTAAAACGTTTGATCAGGGGAATGTAGTGGCGATCGCAGCAATGACACAGCTCCTCCAAACGCTACAGAGTGAACCGTTGCGGCTGCAAGTTAGTGAGAGTTTAGGCAGAGTTGACCCTGGCAATGCTTTGGCGATCGCGACCCTAATAGAACTCATTGCCACGACCCAACAAAACACGCTGCGGCGGAAAGCTGCCTACGCCCTCGGCAAACTTGATCCAGGCAATGCGATCGCCATCACCACTTTACTCAACCTGATCAAGTCAGCTCCAGAGGAGGTTTTATGTCTGCAAGCAGCAGAGAATTTATTGCAGTTAGATCCAGGGAATGCGATCGCTACCCAGTTCATCCAAGCGCATCGAAAACCTGCACCATTCCCCAAGCCACAGCGCAAGACTAAATCCCAAGTGCAAAGAGATCCAGCCCAAGCGATCGCGTCTTTGGAACAGCGTTTGGCAGCAGCGGCGGATGCTTCTACCCAGCGACGGTTGGCTTGTCAATTGGGGCATCTCCAGCCAGGACACCCTCAAGCAGTTGAGATATTGCTGCAACTGTTGCAATCTCAACGCTCTACGACTCTCTATCGCCGCATTGGTGAGAACTTGAGAGAGATTCTCCTGCAAGAACAGTTACCAATGATTGTTTCTACTTTGAGAGGTTTTGGCTCTGCAACTAAGACAGACCTGCCCCAAGACAAACCCAACGAAAAGCCTTCTTCTCAAGCCCAGGAGTGTTACAAGCTGCTTTGGTATTGCGCCCAACAATTACCTTATGCCGCTTTTTATACGGCTTGGCATCTGAAGTAAGACTGGAGGCTAAATTCTAGGCGACGCACCAAGGAAGATGTAGTGTAAAGGCGATCGCATCGTTCTTCTTAGCTACCTCAATAGTGCCTTGAATTTGTTCTACTCGCTTCTTGACTAAGGCTAGTCCTAGTCCTGTGCCACTGTGTTTCCAAGGATCATTACTAGCAATGCGGTAAAACTTGTCAAAGATGTAGTTGAGTTCTTTCTCAGGAACTTCTATTCCTGAGTTGCTCACTTGCAATTCTAAGTTTGTCGCTGTCGCCTGGGCTGAGATGGTGATGCTTCCCTGGGGAGGAGTGTATTTGTAAGCATTGTTGAGCAGTTCGCTCAGTATCCGTTCTAGGTAAGAAAAATCGGTTTCTAATGGGGGGAGTTGAGGTGGGATCGCAATTTGTAGGCATTGTTGTTGCTGGCAAATTCGGTCTGTGAAAGGCTCGATCACTGGGATAACTCACATCTTGCACCAAGGCTTGAAAGGTGAGAAGAAGGGGCGTGAAACCAATACTCTGCAAGAACAATGGATATTCTTGCCCACGCCCAAGAGCTAATCTACCACTTGCTCG
>NZ_JACJPK010000058.1:0-5760 GCF_014696035.1 Trichocoleus sp. FACHB-262
TGCGGAGCCTAGGTCATACTTATCAGGAGATGGGAGACGACGGCAAAGCTATGGACTATTACCAACAAAGCCTAGCGCTCGCTCGCGAGCGCAAAGACCGCCGAGCTGAGGGATCTGCTTTGGGGGCTCTAGGAGTTGTCTATGAGGATTTAGGAGACTGTAACAAAGCCATTGAGTATTACGAACAAAGCTTAGCCATCGAGCGCGAGACCAAAGACCATCTGGGCGGAGCGCCTGTTGTCTTTTATAGTGAACCTAGGAGTTGTCTATGAGGGCTTAGGAGACTGCAACAAAGCCATAAACCATCACCGGGTATCAAACATTTGTGCGATTGCTAAGATCCAGTACAGGCAGCGGATAGATGAAGCGTGGGATGCAGTGATCGCATCATTTAATAAGTGAGAATTTGAGAATTTGGAAAAATCCGAAACAAACTATTCAAATTCTCGCAACTTTAATACTGAAACCCCTTACACAGTGGGCATGTGAGAGCTGACAGAGATTGAATCTTCGTCGTTTCCTGGCTGAAACTCATTGAGTTTTGTAAGTCGAACAACGACGGAATAGGTAGTTCAACTATGAATAATTCGCCAACAGTGTCTATGCTACCTTACCCCAGCAAGGCTGCACTGTTTTGCTAGTGACATACGACAATCAAATTCTGGATATTGCCGATCGCATTGTGTATATGAAGGATGGCAGGTTAAAAACCAATACAGTAACGGCAGCGATCGCTAAATAAAAGTATCCTCAACCCGTAAATCAAATGACTTTTCCAATGGTTCAACGCCTGCTCATTCCGTGCCTTTTGCTCTTCGTCGTTAGCTGCAACACGGGGGCTCCTCTTGAATCCACGACCCCTCCTGAATCGACAACCTCTTCCAATTCTACTTTTTCCACCTCCCCTACCACTTCCGTCCCATCAACGGCAGTAGACTCCACCTCCGATAGCATCAGTCCATCGACTCAGCAAAGTACCACTAGCTTGGCGCTTAGCGCAGAGGGTTTGCAACTTGTTAAGCAGGGCACTGGCTCGACTCGATTACTCCCATTTGGTGCAGAGCGCGAGCAGGTAGTCGCAGCCGTTAGTAAGGTGCGTGGAGAACCAGCCGAGCAAGGCAGAAGCGCCGATTGTGAGCTTGAATCCACGACGTGGGCAGATGGACTTATTTTGTCTAGTTTAGACGGACGCTTCGTTGGCTGGTATATGAATGCTCAAGGCTCAAAGGCAGCTAAGACGTATACGACAATGGCTAATATCGGTATCGGTTCTACCCGTGCGGAACTGGAGGAAACCTATAGCACTGTTGTCAAACAAACATCACTTGGCAGCGAGTTCTCGGCAGGGAATCTCTTCGGAATTCTAGACAGTACTGGAGCAGACGCAAAAGTGACGGACCTCTGGGCTGGAAGAATATGCATCTTTCGATGAGCTCTCGCCAATTTGAAGCTGCGGGCAACGTTGAAGAACCAGAGTATTCGAGATCCACTCACGGGGCTATTCAACCGTTTTCATTGTTTTCATGTTCTAAAAACACCCGGAATTGCGCTTGTAGCATGGGTGTTTTTGCATTTTTTAGGCCAAAATTAGTCCAGCTCGTTGTAGTACAGGTAGATTGAGCCTGTTTCAAACTTTTCTATAAATGGATGAAAGGGGGAGTAGGCAAAGCAGCGATCGCTCTCTTAATTTGTCACCGATGGCTGGAAGGTCTATCCCAGGTTCATTGGGGTAGGGGGCCAGACCCTCAGCAAAACCTCTATGACTCGGGAGGAGGGAGAGAACACTCGCTGCTCCACTCTTTGAGGTATCGAATGGTACCGCTGCCAGCTTAGCTTCGTTCATTACTGTTTCAGCAACGCCATGTTTAGGTGATGCGTAAACGTTCAATGTCTTTAATCGGCGGCGCACCAAACAGGCGAGAGTATTCACGGCTGAACTGTGAAGGGCTTTCATAACCAACTTGATAGGCAGCGTTGGTTGCATCAGCATTCTCGGCAAGCATCAGCCGACGTGCTTCCAATAGCCTCAACTGTTTTTGATATTGCAGCGGGCTCATGGAGGTAACTTGCTTGAAATGGCGATGGAACGATGCCGGAGACATATTTGCTTGCGCGGCGAGCTCCTCAACCCGCAGCGACCGGGTGAAATCAGCCTTGATTCGTTTAATCACCTCAGCCACGCGCTGCATATTACTGCCAGAGGTAGCAATTTGACGGACAGCTTCACCCTGTTCACCTGTTAAAAGGCGGTAGTAGATCTCGCGAATCATCATCGGTGCTAGGAATGGGATATCCTGTGGCGTATCTAAAAGCTGTATCAGTCTGATAGCGCAATTAATCAACGGTGCATCAGCATCGCTAATGAACAAGCCTCTCACTGAGTTTTCTTTTCTATCTGAGCCAGGTTGGGTATGGGCAATAATATCGCAGAGTTGGGCTGGGTCTAAGTTCAGCTTGAATCCCAAATACGGCTTGTCTGGTGTCGCTTCGACCACAAATCCACTGAGCGGCAAATCTACTGAAACCACCAGATATTGAGCTGCGCCATACTGATAAGCTTCCTCACCTAGCAACGCTTCTTTTCTGCCCTGAACAACAATACCAAGAACTGGTTCAGCCACACCACACATCGCGGTAGAGACAACAGATTCCCGCATAAATTCCAAGTGAGGGATAGTGGTTTTGTGGATACCATCCCCCTTAACATTGGTGTGCCGAGTCACTAATGCTGCCAGTTCTTGACACGCATTCTTGGCTTGATTGGGCTTCCGTATTATCACCATGCTGGCTTCCTGGTTGATTCAGCCGTGCTCATGCGCTCATTATAGAGAGTATTCTCACTTAGCAAGATTTACTTGAGAGGATTAGGCAATGACATGCGAGGTTTGTGTATTTAGCGCCAATCTCCTTGAGCCTATGATGAACCCAGGTCGAGAAAGCGGTGAAAGGATAAGGCAATGACACAAGACATGATAGAAATCGCTTGAATAACCGGAGCGAGCCGAGGGTTGGGTAAAATACCGCTTTGTCGCTTGCCAAAAAGGGACTGATGTCATTGTGACGTATCGGGCAACGGAGCAGAAGCCGAAAATATTGTCGCTGCAACCGCAGCTTTACTAGCTAAAGACAACTGCTGGGTGAATGCTCAGAGAATTGGAGTCTCTGGCGGCATGTTTCTTTAATTCACACTAATCGAAACAAACAGAAACTACACCATGATGAACGTAGAGAACAAAGTCATTGCGATCACCGGAGCCAGTAGCGGCATTGGGGAAGCTAGTGCTAAATTGCTGGCTGAGAACGGTGCAAAGGTAGTTCTAGGGGCACGGCGCACCGAAAAGCTAGAAACGATTGTCGAAGAGATCCGCAAACAAGGTGGCACAGCGGAGTTCAAAGCGCTAGATGTCACTGATCGCGAAGATGTAAAAGCATTCATTCACTTCGCCAAAGACAAATTTGGTCGTGTCGATGTGATCTTTAACAATGCAGGCGTCATGCCCCTATCGCCGATGAATGCCTTAAAGGTCGAGGAATGGGACCACATGATTAGCGTGAACATCCACGGTGTATTGAATGGCATTGCGGCGGGGCTGCCCATCATGGAAGCACAAGGTGGTGGACAATTCATCAATACTGCGTCCATTGGGGCCCATGTGGTAGCGCCCACTGCTGCAGTCTATTGCGCGACCAAGTATGCAGTTTGGGCTCTCTCCGAGGGACTGCGGCAGGAGTCAAACAATATCCGCGTCACCACCATATCCCCCGGCGTGGTTGAGACGGAACTCGGCTCTGATATTACAGATGATGCATCCAAAGGTTTTTTGCAAGAACTCCGCAAAACAGCGTTAACTTCAGATGCGATCGCCAGAGCGGTCTTGTATGCGGTGTCCCAGCCAGATGATGTCGATGTGAACGAAGTGATCGTGCGTCCGATTCGCCAAATGATGTAAGCATTAGATGACATCATAAAAACCACCACTAGTCATCACTCCATGAATCACTTCATCTTTTGGGCCCTTGGGTTTGGCACCTTATGGGTCGGTCTGAAGCTATTTGACGATGAAGTGATTCTGATTGTCTCTATTTTTGTCGGTTTGGGTTTCATCCTGGCTGGGCTGATTGCGGCTCCACTGTCGCTGCAAATTCCGATTGAAATCGCATCAGTGATCGCCTTGTTCAATGTTTGTATGCAGTGTATTCAACGGGGCGATCGCTCTTAAAGCCCTCTCTACAACCTATAGCTGAAGAGTGCTTTATTATTTCCATGAGAGGGCTGCAAATCCTTTACTCCAGTTCAAGCTGGCAAATATTTGGTCATTTGTTTTACATCTGCTCCACCTGAACGAAAAGATTGCTTGTAGCGTCCAATGACTGTAAATAAACTTGTCTCCAAATCAACGTCTCAGTTCTTTGCATGATTGATGAGTTTGTTTACAGCCGAGCTTGCAAGAGACCGCTTCAGAAAGGAGCCAAAACCTCATTCCGTTGTTTCTGTTCTAGGCTGTTCTTCCCAAGGGGCTCGCTTCCCGATATACTGGCTTTTCATTTTTCCCTGCTCTTTCCAGTAGGCATACCAGTAAGGCCCATGCCCCACATCAGCCACTTCTCCAACCATACATTTGCAACTTGCCCGATTGCAGCGTCGCTTTTCCCGTTGGTAGGCTTTGTCCTGATAACGCCGTCGCTCAGTAACCGCTGCTTCAAGTCGTAGCGGTATAACTAAAGCTGCCTCCGCTTCTGAGGCGATCGCCTCTCCCAGCCAAGCATAAATCTCCTGCTTCTGTTCCAAGTTCAACCGTTGTAAAGTGGCACGAAGCGATTCTAGAGAAGGTTTACGTGGCATGGCAAATTCTTGTGTAACTTCAGTCGTTATTTCCTTGGTTACACAAGAAGCTTTTTTCAAGTGACCTGACGATCTTGTGTAATCCCTATCTGTACTTGCTAGCCCTCTGGTTTAAGTAGGCTGCGATCTTGTGTAACTTTCTTCCCTAGTTACACAAGACGAAACTGACATCAAATCTTCTCAACCTTGGAAGTTTTCTGAGGAACTGGAGCTTTAATCCAAACCTCTGACCTATAAAACTCCCCTGGTTGTTCTAACTCAAAGCCTCCTAGCAGTAATCCTAGCCATAGGTTGACCCAAGATATTCCCAGTCCTTGATACAACTGCTGGAGGGAAATCCTCGGCTCTCGATGCTGCTGAAGCCACTGGTTGATCACTCGACTCCACTCGCTCACTGACTCTTCATGCGCGATCGCCCAGACCAAATCTACCTCAGCGGGTCGCTCCTCCTCTTTTCCGGCCTCTACCTCGCACTGCTCCAACCATTCCAAGATCACCTCCTTATCCACTAGAGCCGCGATCGATCCTGCTCTCAAATTTTCATCTGTTCCTTGCTTGGCTCGGCGTTTGTGTGGAGGAGCAGGCTCCATCAACTAGGTTAAATCCACACTCATTGTCTGGCGCACCACATCCGCAAAGAAGCCTGACTCGACAACCGGATCACGGTAGGCCTCCTCCCATTCCGTAATCAATACCTCTGCTCGTACAGCACAGAGCTCAGCCACTCGCAGCAGCGCTTCTCCCGCTACTTGCAACTGCTCAGGTTCTGGCGCTTGGGCGATCGCCACTTCCATCTGCCCCAACAACTCTGCCACATTCGCTTGCTCTGGCATGATCTGAGCTGCTCTTAAGGCATCCCACAGCGGTAGTTCTAGTTGCCGATTCATCTTGACCTCTCTCTTACTGACAGCGCCTCC
>NZ_JACJPK010000059.1:0-18147 GCF_014696035.1 Trichocoleus sp. FACHB-262
TGGTGGTGGCAATGAATTGCTGGAGTGAATCCATTTCTTGTGAGTTAGTTACGAGTCCTTCTCTCAGCCTAATAACTTCTCCTTATCCTTACAACTTGATTAGGATTGCTATAGTTGCTAATCTGTTGAGCTGTAATGCTTCGCTGTCCTGGTAGATTGTTGATGGCAGCAGCGGGGATGGCAAAATTGAGATTGGTGCCTGGATTGCCACCTTGAACAATCCCAATGACTTGACCATCCTCATTCAGCAGAGGTCCACCAGAACTTCCAAAACTCGCAGTTGCGGTAAATTGAATCAGACCACTGTAATCGATACGGCTGACAATGCCATCGCTGAGGCTTCTCTCTAAACCCTTGGGATCGCCGATCGCATAAGCCTTTTGCCCAATTTTGGGAGGCACAGCTTGAATGCTCAAACTTGGAAGCGGTTTTTCAGGGCGGATCTGGACAAGGGCTAAGTCAACTTGCGCACTCCGAGACACTACAATGCCTGAATAAATGGAGCCATCAGCTAACTTAATCGCAACTTGTTTGTTTTTTCCAACTACATGCTGATTGGTCAGAATCAACCCTTTAGAATCGGCAATAAATCCACTTCCGTAGTTGAAGGATTTGCCATTTGGAGCTGAGATTGAAACCACTGCAGGGCTCGATCGCTGATAGAGGGTTGTCGGGTCAAGAGCAAATGCGACATGAGTCAAACCCAGCGAGAGCGCAAGGGTGCTTAGCGCTGTAAAAGTCTTGGATACCAATTTCATCAGGAGTTCTCCTGTGTAAGCGTAGAATGGTTTACCTTGAAAATTGGAATGAGGTTGCTTAACGGAAGCAACTGCGACCGCTGCTATGAGACGATCGCGATCGCGGAGACGAAACAAACGCGATCGCGGAGACGAAACAAAGGCAAATGAGTGTAGATAACCGCAGCTCAGGAAGGATTACGGTAGATAAGAATGTTGAGTGCTTGGTTTAAAGCTTAAGTAAGATGGGCTGAGAGGGCATTCGTTCTACCCACAAATTGCATGGTAGGAAGTGCGTAAGCGTGCTTGCGGGAAAGTGCAACTTGAAGGGTCAATACTACCTTCTAGGGGATTGTCTACCGGAGTCATTATTTGTGATCTCCGTCGATCGCAAATTTAGCAATTAGCTGCGTTGCTGTGGATGAACAGCGAAGCTGAAGCTTGTATTAACAAGTAGTTGTAGCGATGATGCTAGCCTGCGATCGCTGCAATAGCGTCACATGCTTTTCTGAACAGCAGAGAGAATTGTCCTATTTAGCCAAGAAAACTTTAATTCGATTGGCTATGTGTTGTGCTAGTTGTTTATTACATGCTTCATCGAAGTCAGTTTCTATCTCAACCTGTAGCGCACCTGACAATATAATCTTGCACTGTTCCACAACAACTCCATAGCTACCAACAAATGTTGAACATTGAACTTTTACATCGTTGATATGACATAGCCAACACTCGCCCACTCTAACTTTAGATGAAAAAAGATATTGTCGTCTGATTAATTTTGTTACTAATCTATGAAATAACAGACTGAAAAAACCAAACAGAACTAGAGCCGTGGCGCTTAATATTAAAGTAATAAAGAGAATGCCAACAATATCCGCAATGTTTGTATATTTTGTTTTACTCAAAGGGCTTAGTGTGAAAAGTATGATCAGGAATATTCCTGATACACACGTTGCTTTAAGCACAAAATTATTTTGTCGCTCCACTACTAGTTTTTCGAGTGATTGATCGAAAGTGAAAAACTTATTTTGTCTACCTAGCCAAACATTATTTATAAAAAAAATTGGGCTACTCCCAACTAAAGCAATCAATAGAGAAATTAAAAGATGTCCCTTAGCCAGGTTGATTAGGTAAAAAAAGATAATTGCAGATATAACCAAGCAAACGATATTAATTACTCTTCCAGGTTTTGAATATTCAACGTCACGAACCTGGATAACTAACTTGGTTGGTGTATCTACCAAGATTTGCATGATCTTCCCATCACGATTTATTTAAGAAAAATATAAAATTCTGGGCCGATTATTCGCTATTTATTCATCAAGGTATGAATTGGGGGTTGGATGAATTGAAGTTTCGTTCCAATTCATCCTGCTATTCAGCACCACCCTTTTCAACTCCCTTGCAGGGTAAAGGCAGCCCAATAGTAAGGGGCTTGCCAATCCTGGCTTTGCCATAGTTTGATTTGTGCGGATCTCAGGGCAGCAACGGGTGGTAAACCTTGGCTCAACATCCCTTGATAAAAGTGAGTCATGAGCAGAGCTGTGGAGTCATCATTCACATCCCACAACCCCGCAACGACTTGCTTGGCACCTGCATACATCAATCCTTCGGTCAGACCAATTAACCCCTCACCCTGAATCTCTTTGCCCAACGCGGTAGTACACCCACTCAGGACTACCAAATCTGCTGATAACTTCAGGTTAAACGCATCAGCGGTAGACAGTAGACTGCGTTGAAGCGCTCCTTGGTCATCGACAATTGACAGCACCATGCCCGATCGCTGTGGATTCTGGCTATTGAGAATGCCGTGGCTAGCAAAATGAACGATTCGATACTGCGCTAACTCTGGACTCATGGCAATTTGACGGCTGGCAGCAGTGTCCAATTTCGTCAGCGTCTTAGAGGGGGGAACTAGCGCCACAATCTGATTCGCCTCCTGCCGCGTGGCGGGTAAGCGCGGATAAAGGGTTTCAACATCGGTAGTGCGATTGGGAGAGCGATGTTGGAGACGTTGATCCTCGCGACTAAAAATGGGATCTGCCAGCATTGCTAAGGTTTTCATGGGTGTCTCAGCATTAGCTCGATGCTGTAACCCAATCTGCATTGAGGCAGAAGGTAAACTCACAATTTCATGATCGACCAATAGAGGAACCTGATTTTCTTCAGTGGTTCCGGGCTTGGGTAAGGCTGCAAACGGCAAGTAATGCAAAATGCCATCGCTGACGATCAACAGCCGTTTGTCGCCCAATTGCTCTGCAACAGGTTTTAGGAGCATCCGGCTTAGTTGAGCAGTGGCATCGGTTTCAACAGTATTAGGAGAAGCTTGTGGAGCGGCATCACGGCGATCGCCCACTCGATAGAGTGGTGACTGCATCAATTCAATAAACTCCCGCGATACAGCTTCGATCTCAGACTGTTTTGGCAAATTGTAGGTTTGCAGTGTCTTTGAGGTTACTGCCCACAGATAGCTGCGTTCTTTACCTAAAGAATATTCCAGCAGAATAGTTTTGTCATCCAACTGCTGTTGTAGATCTTGCAGGGGCAAGGGTTGAGCGAGTTGAATGGCTTGCAACTTGGCTGGAGAGGTAGATGAGTTTGCCGTACTGGGGCGCGAGGCGCGATTCACCATGGCACGAAGGCTGCGGGCGTGCGATCGTTCACTGGCTTGAAAAGCCAATTTCTCATAGCCAGCAGTGGGCGCCTGCTGGTGCAGTTGCATTAGCAAATCAATGTAAAACCCGTAGTAGTTATGCTTTGAGGCGAGGTAATCTGCCAGGTTGAGGTAGGACTTGTAAGGGCTAGGTTTCTGAGACAGCACAGGTTTGTTACTCCCCTTCTGCTGTTGGTGGCTAATTTGCGCTTTATCTGACTCAATTCGATCAATTGCTGTTTCAATGTGCGTTTTTGCTTCGGTTAAATTGCCTTGCTGCCGTTGAACGATCGCCATTTCCCAATAAGTATCAGCCTCCTGCAAACTATTATCAGCTTTGCGCCACAGCGGTAGGGCGAGATTATAGGCTTCCAGCGCCGAAGCGTTCTGTTGATTTGCAGCGTAGGCTTTGCCCAATTGGAAAAACGCATCAGCAGTCGCACCATCGGGTATTTTTGCCCAAAAGAGCGTCCACAGGCTTCGCCAAAACTGGTCGAGCGCGTTGGCTGGCTGGGGGCGAGAAGGTTTTGGAGCCTGACGCCCCTGCAAAATCTGCACGGCTTGCTGGTGCGCCTCAACTGACTCCTGAGGTTTACCTAACGCCAGCAGTGCCTTACCCAGGGCAGTATAGGTTTTAGCATGGTAGACGTATTGTGCTTGAGCGAAAACCTCTGAGACTAACGGCATGATGCCCAAAGATGCGATCGTGGACGTGTCTGTAAAATTAGTACCTTTAGAGAACAAATTCACCTGAATTGTCGCACTTTGCAGATCGCGCGGTGCCAGGGTTTTCCACTGCGTCAGTGCTTGATGATAAGCCTGCACTGCTTGCTGAGGTTTGTTTGCTTTGGCCAATTCCTCACCCTGTGTGTAGTGGTAGAACACATCTAGCCACGGAAGAAACGGTTGAAATTGAGTTTTATATTCCGGTCGTTTGGCAAGGGCTTGTTGAAAAATTGGGATGGACTGATTAAGCCAGTTGATCAGCGTCTGGTTGAACTGTGTGTTAGAGGAATTGCTGCTAGCGGTTGCCAGTACACTTAGCAATAGGGATTTCATCACAGGCAAGAGGTTCTTTAGCTCAGGCGATTTATTAATAATCGCAATTTTCTCTAGCGTTTTTTCAGCCACGATGCGTCCTTTCGTTAACGCCCGATCGCGATAACTCTGCGCTTTCTGCTGCCAACCGATATCCGCGTAGAGCGTACTCATCAGAAAGGCTTCGCCTGCATCGGTCAGTTCAGGAATGAATTCAGTCAGGAGTTTCCGGTCTTCTTGAGAAGTAGCGGAAGCATTTTCGAGGAGAGATTGAAAGAGGGAGGGAGTTTGGAAGAGGGATAAAGACGATTTGAAGGTGTAGAGTGCTTGCTGATAATCCCCAACGACTTGGTAAATACCACCCACATTAAAGAGCGACATTGCTTCCAGCAGATGCACATCGGCAAGGCTGCTTTTTCGCAGGTTATCGGTGCCAATGTAGAACTGAATATCACCTCGGAAGCCAGTTTTGGGGGAGTATGTCCAGGAGGCACCTATATGACTTTGGCGATCGCCCGGTTGATCGACGCTGGTTAACAATGACGACGATTGGAGCTGGTTGGGGTGCTCTCGCAGAAATTGCCAAAGCAATAGAGCCTGCTGGTGGGCCGCCAAAGATTGATCAATCTCATCGATTTCTCGGTAGCTTGCCGCTAGATGACCCAGGGTTAGTGCTTGCCAGAAGGGTTGCTTTAATTTTTGGAACAGCGGTGCGGCTTGGCGGTAAGTGGCGATCGCCGCTGGATAATCCTCCAATTCTTGGAAAAGATAGCCAATATTGTTCAAGATGATGGCAACTTGAGTGTCATTATTGAGCTTTTGATAAATCTTGAGCGCAGCTTGATAAGTCGAAATCGCTTGCTTTTTCTTGTCTTTATCAATGGACTGTTGATTATTGCCGTTGTTACTGTCGTTTGTTTTGAGCTTGGCTTGACTGTTGTAGAGATAAGCCAATCCCTTCAGTGCTTCTGCTTCTCCCGCTTGATCGCGGGATGTTTGTGAGAGCTTGAGAGCTGTTTGGTAGAGCGCAACATCAGATTTCGCCTCGGCAAGGGTTCGCAGTGCTGTGGCTTCGGCGATCGGATTTTTTTGGGCTCGCGCCCGTTGTAAATCTGCCTCTGCTTTAATCACGCGCTCAGGTCTGTCTTCTGTGGAAGCAAAAGGATGTGTAAGCACCTCTTCCGCAACTTTTAACGTTACAACGCCGTCCTGAGACACCGTTGGCTGATCTGACACAGGTGTAAGAATGTAGCCATTGGCGCGATACCACTGGTTGAGTTTGCCAATCCCTGCTTGAAGAGTTTGCAGATTGAGGATATTGCCATACTGCGATCGAAAAACTTCATCCACCACCGTTATTGGTAAGACGGGCTGATTCTCTGAAACCGACACAACTTTTACCAGATGCAGTACTGGATTAGGCTGCACAATGAATGTGACTCGCACGCCTGTAGGAGTGTCTTCTGGCTCCACCTTGACGTTGCTAAACCAGCCTGTTTTGTAGATGGCGTCGATATCCCCATGGAGTTGCGATCGTGTTGTCACCTGCCCCGATTTGGTGACGATCGATTGATAAGCAATTTCTTGTAGCTTTCCCGATGCGCCCTGCACCACGACTTCCGCAACTAACACTCGCGGTTCTGGTTTACCATCTACAGGAGAGGTGGCAGTTTGAGCCAATATCTGAACTTTGCTATCTTCAACTAAATCTGACGGTATTACCCTGACTCTGGGTTGCCCTAAAGCAATCAGAAATGGCTCAGATAGCAGCAGGCAAAGCATACAGGAAATAACACCGAGGAAAACCCGTTTAGCGCTATGGCTTACTCGTTTGAATCGTTTCAACTGAGGGGGCATAGTGAAGTAAAACTCCGCGATGATTTTGGGCTGAGAGGCGATGAGTTTTAGAGTGGAGGCGTTGGTAGGATCGTAGTTTTTATCGTAGTTAACCCTCAGTTCTGTGTTGGAGGGGTTCTATTCCATCTCTCCGCGTTATAACGATACCTCCTCAATGTCTTGTAACGCTTGCTCAACCTGCTTCGTTAGGCTCACCTTGCCCTGTGCTTTAGAGAGTTCTTCTGCCTGTCTCAGATGCTCAATTCCGTTTGACTCCTGTCGATCAACATGTAGAGCAATTCCTAAGAGAAAGTGAGACTCAGCATCGTGGTAGCTCAGTGCAACGGCTTGCTCCAGCGCTGAGATTGCCTCGGGTAGCTGATTTTGAGCTAATAGCACTGCCCCCAGAGCATAGTGAGACTTGGGCGATTTTGAATCAAGTTCTACTGCCTTCTCAGCCTCAGTCAGTGCCTCACTTTGCTTTCCTTGTTTAGATAAGACCAATCCCAGGTTGCTGTGGGCGATCGCTAACTTCGGGTCTAGCTCAATTGCTTTTTGGTATTCAGCGATCGCTTTGTCTGTTTGCTGCTGCTGACTCAAGACTGACCCTAGGTTACTATGGGCTATCGCACTATTTGGCTTCAGCTCGATTGCCCGCTTTAGCTTGGTGCTGGCTTGTTCCAGATGCCCATGATCCGATAAAGCTGCTCCAAGCGTCACCAAAGCTTCTGCGTTATTGGGCCTTAGTTCAACCGCTTTGCGAGCGGCTGTAATCGCTCCGTCAATGTCAGCTCGCTGATACAGTAGAGCAGCTAAATTCGTGTAGGCCTCGGCACTGCGCGGATTCAGCTCAATCGTGTTTTGATAAGCCGCGATCGCTTCGTCATTCCTGCCACGGTCCTGCAAGGCATAACCAAGGCTGAGATAAACATCTTCTGGGTTTTCGGGAGTCAATTCAAGGGATTTTCGGTAAGCGGCGATCGCTTGATCGAGTTCCCCTGCTTGGTTGAGCGCCAACCCTAGATTGTAATAAGCATCTGCATTATCTGAATCGTACTTAATGACCTGACGAAAAGCTAACGCAGACTCTTGATAATCTCCTTCCTCATACGACGTGAGTCCTTGTTGAAACTGATACGAAGAGATTAGACGAGGAACGTGAAGGAAACCAGCGAGTGCCAACCCCAAGAGAATGAATATGATACCTAGAGTAGGTCGATTTGACTGTCGATTTGACTGATGTCGCATACTAGAGCCTCCTGACATGTCTACTTGTGGGTTTCAACCGTGAACCAAAACTCCGTGATGATGTTGGATCGAGAGAGATATGTTTTAGGTGGATAGGGTTAGGTAGATACGGCAGGGGTTGCCTTCATCTGTCTGATGCGATCGTCTTTCAGAGCAGCGTTACTCTGCTTCTCCGATCAGCGTAAACGCTGCCCAATTTCGTGGCTGGGGATGGTTTTTCATGGTGGTTAGCATGGCCTGCCGCAATGCCTGCGCCTTATTTGGATTATTCTGAAGGTTTTTATAAAACGTCTGCATCAATTCTGCGGTCGGCGCATCGGGAACTGCCCAGAGGGAAACAATCACACTCGGCACCCCTGCGGCAATCAGCGATCGCGACAAACCAATCACGCCATCTCCGGTAATTCTGCCTTCTCCGGTGTTGCAGGCGCTCAAAACAACTAAGCTTGCTTGCAGTTTCATGTCTAAGATTTCTGCTGCGGTCAATAAGCCGTCATCGTTGCCAGAGGGAGCCAGGGCGATCGCGCTACCCAATCCCTGCACGTTATCCAGCAATCCATGAGTAGCGAGGTGAATGATCGATGCTTGAGGCATTTTTTGAGTGATGGCGGCTTTGGTTCCTTGAGGACCGATGATGGCTTGAGTGTTGAGCATTCTGGCGACCGCTATGGCTTCGGTTTCGGCTTCGGGAAGGGGCGACAAGGTTTGTTTCGGCTCTCCGGGCGACAGGGAGACCTGGGGCATGGTAGGATTGCCCAGCACGAGAGCGTTGCCGTGACGGTTGGCTAGCTCGTTGGCTAACTTCTGCTGTTGTTGTCGGGTGAGTGCCAAAACCTGAATCGAGGGGGCAGTGAGGATGGTGTGTTTTTGAATTAGGTAAGTGCCGTTGGCATCTTGCAAGGCGGGAAAGGGCACTTGGAATAGGGAACCTTGAGGAATGAAAATGACATGGGCGTTAGGGTTTTTGGGAAGGAGGTTGGCAATGGGATCAATCAGTTGCTGATGCAGACGTTGTAAGTTGAAGTTGGGTTCGGATTTTGTGGAGCGACCGCTGCTGCGACTACGACTACGAAGACTCTCGGATTCTTGATGGTTAATGATGAAGCTGATTAGAGAGGCGTTGTGCTGTTGCCAGAGGGGTTTGAGATCAACTTGGCGGAAGGTGATTTCACCTGTGGGCTGGATCACCCAAATGTAAAGTGCTGATTCCCGTGATGTTTGCTTACCCTGAATCTGGAAGTCGTCATAAATGATGGAATACTGCACTAAGGTAGCATTCTGAGCTTTCGCAATTTGCCGTATTTGCTGAATGTCAGGTGCTTGGATTACTTCCTGAATCTGACTTGCTGGCTGCTGACTTCCTAGCCTCTGCGATAATAGTTCAACAAAAGCCCGGGCTCGACCCCGCTCTGCTATTTCCAGCGCAGCCTCTACTTTGTTCTGAGCAATCAATACTTCTTGCAAGGTTCGGTAACTTCTCGCCTGCCCTTCAAAGATCGAAACTTTGTGTTCGTCTACCAATTCAGATCGCAGCGATTCCCAAATCTTGATCGCTGCAACTAAAGTTTTCTCAGCAGCAGTAATACTTCCTGTCGCAAAAAGCGTAGAACCTAGGTTATTTAGAGTTGTACCTTCCCCACTGCGATCGTCTATTTGCTGGAATATCAGTAGCGCTTGCTGATAGCATTCCTTCGCTTTCTCGTACTGCGAGAGAAAAGCGTAAGCATTACCAAAAAGCAGCAATGCCTGAGCTTCGCCTTTGCGATCGCGAACTTGCTGGAATACTGGTAGCGCCTGCCGGTAGTATTCCTTCGCTTTCTCGTACTGCGAGAGAGAATCGTAAGCACCCCCTAGATTCAGCAATGCCTGAGCTTCGCCATTGCGATCGCGAACTTGCTGGAATACTGGTAGCGCCTGCCGGTAGTATTCCTTCGCTTTCTCGTACTGCGAGAGAGAATCGTAAGCATTACCCAGACTCATCAATGCACCATCTTCCCCATTGCGATTGCCTATCTGCTGGAATATCGGTAGCGCTTGCTGATAGTATTCCTTCGCTTTCTCGTACTGCGAGAGAGAATCGTAAGTATTACCCAGATTTGCTAGTGACATTGCCTCCCCATTGCGATTGCCTATTTGCTGGAATATCGGTAGCGCTTGCTGATAGTATTCCTTCGCTCTCTCGTACTGCGAGAGAAAAGCGTAAGCATTACCCAGATTCATCAATGCCGTAGCTTCGCCATTGCGATCGCGGACTTGCTGATGTATCGGTAGCGCCTGCTGATAATACTCAACAGCTTTTTGGTACTGTGAGAGGGAATTGTAAGCAGTACCAAGGTTTGCCAATGCCTGAGCTTCGCCATTGCGATCGCGGACTTGCTGGAATATCGGTAGCGCTTGCTGAGAGTATTCGTTCGCTTTCTCATATTGCGAAAAGGAAAAATAAGGACCCCCTAGATTCAGCAATGCCTGAGCTTCGCCATTGCGATCGCGGACTTGCTGGAATATCGGTAGCGCTTGCTGATAATACTCAACAGCTTTTTGGTACTGTGAGAGGGAATTATAAACATTACCCAAACCCAGCAATATATTAGCTTCCTCATTGCGATCGCGGACTTGCTGGAATATCGGTAGCGCTTGCTGATAGTACTCTTTCGCTTTCAAATACTGCGAGAGTAAGTAATAAGCGCTTCCCAAACCCAACAATATATTAGCTTCCTCATTGCGATCGCGGATTTGCTGGTATATCGGTAGCGCTTGCTGATAGTACTCAATGGCCTTCTGGTGCTGCGAGAGAGAAGTGTAAGCAGCACCCAGGTTTGCCAATACATTAGCTTCTGCATTATGGTTTGAGTCGGCTCGATAGATTGCTAATGCTTGCTGCCAAGACTCAATCGCTTCTCGATATTGATTCTGATGGAATTGCTGCTCTCCCTGATGGAACAAACGGTCTGCTTCTGTCTCATGGGACTCAAGAATTTGTGCCTGAGCCACAGGAGTTGGGTTAGAAGTGATGGATAGCGGCAGTACTAGACCTGCTGGAAGGGAGGCCAGAAGCGAGACTAAGAGGGCAATTTGTTGGGGGCGCATAAGCTAAAGAGTGGAACCGGGACATCGGACTTTGGTCAGTAGGGGGACGGGGAAAGGTTGGCATTATCGTGGGGTCTGCGGTGTAGATTGAGTGGCTCTCGGTTGCAGGAGGCGATCGCTCCAGTCTTTCAACGGTTCGGCTTCCGAACTGGCAAGAGAATCGAGCAAATCCAACACGATTGACTGATTTTGAGCCGTCTCAGAAGCTTTGAGTGCGGCGGCGATCGCGTCATACCATAGCCCAGCCTCGGCATACAGGTCACTCCGCTGTTGAGGTGTTTGCGCAGTAGCCAGTTGAGTTTGTAACAACGCAGCAGGCTCGACCACCTCGATTTCTGCCGTTGCTATCACATTCCTCGAAGGAACTGTCGGATTACAGACCAACACCACTTGCCACTTATAGGTTTCTCCGATCGTTAATTGGGGCAAATGTGAGGGTAGGGCAACTGACATTATCCCTGGCTGGCTCTGCATCTCAGTTCTGTAGAGCGGTTGTCCCGTGCGAGTAAACAGCCGGAATTGCAACGGATGGGGAGTGCGATCGGGCACAAACCAGACGAACGTTGGACGCTGGGAACTCGTCTGCCCGATATGGCTAAACGGCACCAGGGGAGTTAATTTACCCTCCGCCTTGCGATCGCAATTATCCCCCCGAGTTGTATTGGTTCCTGTCACTCTAGGTGCCGAAGGACGCTTGGGCGGACGGTATTTTGCTAGCGCCATAGGCGCAATGCCAATCGATAGCGTGAGGATCAAACTAGCGATTAGTGCTTGCTGCTGGCGACGCTTTGATAAGTGAAGCATAGCGTAAATCCCTCCGACGTATGTCTTCTACAATAGACAGCCATTAACGAAACCAAAAGGAGATTACCTGTAAATCTCCCTTGCGGGAAAGCGCAATCGCGAGTTTTCAAGAGTCAGGAAACCAAAGATCCACGCGACACCCAAGTAGCAAATCATTAGGCATCGCATGACTGCTTTTTTCGACAATGGTATTGCTTGCGATGCCCCGGTTCTTGGGGATGATCAGCGATCGCATCTTTAGCTACAAGTAACTAAGCCAAACCATGCTGAGTGTCATACTTTGACTTAGTCTTTGTGCAGGATTTGGTTTCATCAGCGGAACGGTACGTCTTATTGCTTCCGCCGACAATGAGTGGTCATGAAGTGATGCCACTGCCCGTCATCTCCCAATAGATGGGAACTCACGACTCTGTGATCGTCGCTCTTGAACTCGATCGCGTCTTTGTACTTTGTTATCTTCTCGTCACCCATCATCGCTGGTCGAATGAGGATGGCGATCGCGGTTCACACCTCTATTCCTGAGCAGATTCAGCTTGATCAACTGCGCTGGGTTCCATGTAAATCAACTCCCAAATATGACCATCTAAATCCTGAAATCCATGTGCATACATAAACCCGTGGTCTTGAGGTTCGTTGTAGGTTGTGCCACCTGCGGCGATCGCATTGCGGACCATCTCGTCAACTTTTTCTCGGCTCTCAGCGGATAAGCACACCAGTACTTCAGTGCTTTTTGTGGCATCACAAATCGGCTTGGGGGTGAACATCTTGAACTTCTCATGGGTCAAGAGCATCACGGAAATATTTTCGGAGACAACCATGCAAGTAGCAGTCTCATCGGTGAATTGAGGATTGAACTGAAAGCCAAGTTGCGTAAAAAACGCGATCGATTGCTGGAGATTCTTAACAGGGAGATTGACGAAGATTTGAGTACTCATGGTTTTTGCGGGTGTAGTTTGTTGTAGTTGTATCAGTTGAAGGATGATTCAAGATTCACACTACTTGCTCACAGTTGACCATTCACGGTGTGCCGAACTGATCAATTAACATGCCAAATCGAACAGACCAAAAGGTTTGGGCGATCGGCATCTTGACTTTTCCGTTCTCTGCCAGAGCGTGAAAGATATCGTCTGCCTTGGCTGGGTCGGGAACACTAATCTGCACGTAGAAGCCTTGAGGAGTTTCAAAATACCCTGGTGGACAGTCAGATCCCATCAGGAGGCGATCTCCTAGATCAAGGCAAGCGTGCATAATTTTGTCATGCCACTCCGGTGAAACATTTTCTGCCGAAGGTGCTTCCTTGTGGGTCATCATCATGGTGATCTTGCCACCAAGACATTGCTCATAAAATTTGAATGCTGCCTCACAGTTGCCGTTGAACATGAGATACGAATTGATTTTCATAGGTACTCCTTTGATTCGTTCAATAGATTTCGTTATGGATTGAGAGTAAAGACCGCTTGAGAAGTTTCTGGATTCAATGGCACCGAGACATGCTCATGTAAAATCTGCCAGTTGCCCTGATTCTTTTGACAGACGGCGGTAGCGCGCATCCACATCTGTGTCGCAGGATGATCTGGTTCGCCTTGAAAGCGAAATAGCCAGTGGGCAGTCGCTAAATTGTCATTCACGATAATGGTGAGATCACGGGTTTCCATTTCCAAAGAGTCAGGAAAGCAAGGCAAACCGTCTTCCCACAATCGGCGAATCGCGTCTTTACCTTTGGTTTGAAATGGCGGCTTGACATCAAAGATCACAGCTTCAGTAGTGTAGCGGGACATGATCTGGTCAATATCTTTGGCACAAATCGCACGCTGTTGATTGCTAATCAGTTGGCGAATTTCAGCTTCATTGGTTGTTCCTGTTGCAGTTGTGGTATTAGAAAATGACTCTGTGAACTCAGCAGCGGCTTCTTGAACATCCTCAGGAAAATCTTCAAATTCCTGCACTTGACGGATTTCGATCGTCTCGTTATTTGAGGCAGGACAGCGAGCAGCCCATTCGATCGCTTCCTCTTTCGAGTTCACTTGAATCATCCAGTAGCCACCCAGCACCTCTTTCACATCTGGGGACACTCCTTCCGTCACTTGGGGATTTCCTTCACTGAATGTGACTCGCGCCCCCATGGAGGGTGGGTGAAGTCCTTCAAGGGCAATTAGGACGCCAGCTTGCTGAAGCGCTTCGTTGTATTTCATCATGGCTTCAACCGCCTTAGCATCAGGCATCACTCCTGGATCGGCGTTCTCGTAGCCTTGGGGAATCATCAGCAACATAAATCGCATTGCAGTATCTCCTTGGTTTGAGGTTAGAAAGTTTAGTCGTTGGGATTTGGGCTAACTGTTTCCTGACTGTCTGCCAATTGGCATTGAAATATGCTGATGAGTGACCCACCATCCGTCCTCCAGTTTGCGGAGACAAAACGTCGCCCGTACCCATTCCTCAAATGTCATACCATTGGGTTGAATGCCACCGCACTGGATAAAGCAGTGCGCGAATGCTACGTCTTGACCTGTCGTGATTTTGAGATCGTGAATCTCAAATAAACTCGGACCTTCAGTGGTGGGTTGCCACTCGTCCCAGCTTTGGCGATAGGCATCGGCTCCCTCATACTTCAGCGGCGGCAACACATCGAAGATTGTGACATCGGATGCATGGGAAATTAGAACTTCATCACGTCTTCCTAAACGGGTTGCGTCTGCCCACCTTTCTAACAGTTCTCTGATTAGCATTTCATTGGTCATTTCGGTGATGTCATTTGCCATAGATCCTCCGAATTGGTGTCTCCCTTGGGGTGGCTATTTGATCTTCTCCTCACAGGTAAAGCAGCCTCGCAATGAGAGTACGGTTACTGCTGCTTCGGCAAACCTGCAACTTCAAGCACAGGACGAATTTCAACAGTTCCAACTCGTGCTCCTGGAATCTGAGCCGCGATCGCGATCGCCTCATCGAGATCTTGAGCATCAATGAGGAAAAAACCACCCAATTGTTCGCGAGTTTCCGCAAAGGGGCCATCCGTTATCAGTGATTTGCCGTCACGCACTCGGACACTGGTTGCCGTGGCGACAGGGTGAAGTGGAGCGGTTGACAGATATTGTCCCTTGGCGTTGAGTTCCTGAGCGAGTTGGGCAGATTCTGCATAGCAATGCTCCCGCTCGGTTTCGCTCAAGGCGTTTTCATCCATGTAGATCAGCAGCATGTATTTCATTCAGTTGCCTCCTTTGTGGTTAAGTCGAACCGCGATCGCTCAAATCGACACTTCACCAAAAAAATTTTCATTGAGTACGATCAAGCTTTGCTTCCTTTGTAAGTCAGTCGAACGACGATCGCTCAAATCGACACCTTGTCAAAACTTAATCATTTAGTACAATTGTTCTTTGTTATCGTGTTCCTTTATCGGTCAGTCGAACGGCGTTTAGCACGAAGCGCAACTCCGGAGGAATCTCTCAGATCGACACCTTGTCAAAATTTTTTATGTCAGATATGGCTTCAAACATAAAATCTGATGTTGCCCAAGCAATTGCTGACACGTACCGAGCTGAATGGGGACGGATTGTTGCCATTCTGATTCGGCTGGTGGGAGATTTTGATGTGGCTGAAGAAGCGGCACAAGAAGCGTTTGCAGCGGCGGTAAATCAGTGGCAGACCAACGGGATTCCTGATCTTCCTCGCGCCTGGATTATTCGAACCGCTCGATACAAAGCGATCGATCATCTCCGCCGACGAACCCGCGATCGCTGACCGGATAAAACGCAATGCTATATTCCACCGCTGAACCTTATTGTCGTAGAACTTAGATGTGCCTCTGCATCATTGCGAAGACGAATCCGGGCAACGCTCGCCTGTTGCATCAATGATTTGCCCCTTGCATAATCTCTTCAACGCTCGCCTTCTAATCTCAACAATTCAGGCTCCGTGGTTGGCTTCTTCGCTGAGTTTGTCGAGATAGGTAAGCCCAGCTTTTGCCCAAACACTTTCTTCCAGGTAGTGTTTGGCGATTTCTCCCAACGCTGCTTTTGTTGCTTGCAGATGCCGTTCGGGATTGAGGAGTTGTTTACGCAAGGTCGCCAATCGATGGGTTCTGGACTGCTTGATTTCAGTAAATTCTGCGTCGAGGATTGTGAGAGCTTCAGTTTCAGTTTTGACCTGGGGATGTTGGGACTGGAGTTGAGGCAGGAGACTTTGCAGGTCGGTAATTACACCTTGTACTTCTGGATCGGTGGCGTAGTTATTTTGAGTGCCGATGAAGTTACCTGTGGGATTATCGCCGAAGTTAATCGGAGCATTGAAAGTTGCGCCACTAAAATTATTTTTGGGTTCGTTTGCCATGTGCTGAGTCCGACGATCGATTTGTTGGGTGGTCTAGCCGATTTTAGCCAACAGGTTGTAGGCACCAGAACCTTAAACTAGTAATCACCTGTACGTCAGGGTGGCAATGTATTACGCTAACGCTGCATTCCAGAATGGTTACCTCTTAATTCAAATCACTTTAGCAATACACTTAAACGCTTATCCTTATCACGTGGATAGAAAAACGAAGTTGAGCCTGACATAACGTGGTTCGATTCTGTTCTAACCTCTGCAAACGCTTCATATAGAACCCATTTGACATCTTTGCGGACGTAAATTAAGGTACTGGCAACTCTTTAACCCAGCAACCATGCCTTATTCCAGCAGTCTTAGCGATGAAGAATGGGCAATTCTTGAACCCCTGTTACCGCAAATCTTGCCTCAAAAGAAACGAACAAGACCGTCTGATTGGAGTAAACGAGAACTCATCGATGGCTTCCTCTACCAACTCAAGAATGGCTGCAATTGGGAAGACTTACCCAAAGACCTGCCACCGTACTCAACCGTCTACTGGCACTACAAACAGTGGCGAGATGCAGGAGCCATCGAAACTCTCATGGAGACGTTACATGCACAGGTGCGAGAACGGGTAAAAAAAGCCTAAATGGACTCGACTCATCATCATTGACTCGCAAGCGGTCAAGAATACCTGTAATGCCAGTGTGAACTCGAAAGGATTTTGTTTCTACAAGGCCACCAATGGGATTAAGCGGCATCTTGCCGTTGATACGCTAGGATTCCCCTTCTTTACGCACTGTACCCCTGCCAATGTCTCGGATGACGCAGGATTGCTGGAGATGCTGAGCTTGAACATCGATTACTTCAAGTCAAAGCCTGTGAACATTCCGAAGATTACGATTTTATTAGACCACGGTTATCATGTAGAGCATTTGATTGAGGAGTTAGAGCAGGTTTATCCTCAGATGATGACGAAGGTCAGGTTTGAGCTTTCCACCAAACCCTCAAAGCAAGAGAAGGCTGCACAAGGGAAAACAGGATTTGTACCAGCAGGGGCTCGATGGGTGGTTGAACGCTCAAATGCTTGGATGGAACGTTGTAAAAGTCTGGTAAAAAACTTTGAGCGAACCTTATCTCATGCCACGACCAAACTCAATCTCTGTTTCGTGAGGCTGATGCTCAAGCGGCTTGCAGTCCCTTCCTAAGATCTCAAATGGGTTCTATAAGGGTGGTGCTAAAGATATATATCCTCTACCGATGAAACTCTTACAAGCTAAGGATCTCATTACCTCATCATTACTAATTTTGAGCATTGCCTTCTCTCTGGAATACTACTTCCGGGGCTTCCTGAAAAGACAAGAGCTTTGTATGATGCTCTTGAATCAAAATGGCTGACACAGCACTTCCTTATGGTCAATTCTTCCACATCTCATCCTGCTTCTCCTAGCATCCTAGCTAACTTGCTCGAAGCCGATGCCACCCTCGCCGCCCAAGAAGCAGAACTCACCACACAGCTCGCAGCAGTTCGAGAGAAACGCCAAAGTCTCCAGACTGTGATTGACCTGTTTACTACCTCATCTCCCACTTTGGCTTCCTCCCAGGTAAAAGAAGATACTGCCGCTCCTGCTGAAGTCACTACAGAGGATATCGCTTCTGCTTCAGATACCTCAGCACCGACTCCTGTTCCCGCTGCTGAAGAGCCGGAGGAGGTAAAACCCAAGCAACGCGGTTCTGCTTCTAAGCCCCAGGCAGCAGCGAAAAGCAGCAAAGCACCTCAAGGCACTAAAGCAGGTAAGCCAGGAAAACGATCGAACAACTGGCAGGATTACCTGCAACCTACCTTTCGTCAAACTTCTCTACCCACAGCGATCACAGCTGTGTTCCAGCGGCGGCCAGAGGAGCTCCTAAGTGTGCCTGACCTGGTTGATGAGATTTTTGTCGAGGCGATCCCTCAAGAGGTGCGCACCATTGCTCGCAACCGCATGTTAAACATTCTTTCCACTGGAGCTAAAGAGGGGCAGTGGTATCGGGGTCCTAAAGGCCGCTATAGCCTCTCCCAAAAAGTTGCAGAATCTAGTCGCTAGTCTATTTAAGTTCTATTGTACCGCCGCGATCGCCGCAAAGAGCACCTGCATGGCGACGACAGCACAAGCTGCTGCCGCATAGTAACGAAGCTGGGCAGCAGCTTGTGCTGAGTCAAGCAAGGTCATTCATCGTAGGTCAGATATCCCCATCGCGACCCTTCACTTCGCTGGGAATCGGATTCAGAAGCGTGGCATTCCGCTCCCACTTTTCTCCTTAATCCTTCTTTTGTTACTACGGTGAGAAGAAATTAACTTGGGAATAGCTGTGATTCTAGCTGACCTATGCTTGAGCAACGAGATCCGGTCGCAACCGTTAGCTTTATTGATGACTATTGCCAACACTATCGAGGCTGCTTTG
>NZ_JACJPK010000006.1:0-3182 GCF_014696035.1 Trichocoleus sp. FACHB-262
ACCCCAATAGACACCACAACAACGGAGCCCCCCACCCTCCCTGTTGTTGTAGGGGTAGAAGGATCTGAAGATTCCAAGCCAGTAAGCGCACCCCTTCCTGTTAAGCCTCAACCCGTTCTAAAAGCATCTGGGTCCAAGGTGGAACAGGTTGCAGAGGACAATTCTTCCGCCGCTGCCCAAGTCGCCATTTTTTCAAAAATTGCACAAGCAGGATTTCCGCTCACCTTGCCTTTGAAGGCTGAAGTTTTAGCGGCCCCGCTTGAAGTAGTGAGTGATGCTCTGGCTGCTGCCGTTGAGTATCGAGACAGGCATGAAGTAAGGAATCCGATCGGCTTGCTCAGGGATGCGATTAGTCAGTGCTGGAAACTGGGGGGAAGCGAGCATCCGAAAGCAACCAAAGCCGCAGAACCAGGCTTCAAAGAATGGTTTGACCTAGCTCATCGCTTGAGGCTGGTTACTGCTAGCCAGATGGTCGGAGATGAGCAGTACGTTCTGACTAACGATGACGAGTGGGAGCCTTGGGACTTCTTAGCGGCTGCATTCCCGATCGCGCGATTGAGGGAAATGCTAACTTAACGACTGATTGAAGCAGCTAGCCTGTTGAGCAGCTATAGCTAACATCTCAGACATGGCAATATCTATTACCAATTTGCTCCCACAGGCTTGCTAGACCGGGCATTTATTTCGTCTAAGCCGAAGGATTTACCGAACTCTAAGCCTCATGCTTCATGGACATGCACTATTCTTTTCGGCAATATTCCAAGTATCATCTTCTATCCACCCTTCTCTACCTTGAGATTCAATTTGAAACCACCCTTCCTCATCCTTGCCAAGAGAAGTAATCACCTGTTCTGTAACTTTGTAATCGCCTGGTTCTACTCTAATAAGCTGTCGGCTAAAAGTGTATGGCTGACTCAGCAAGCTAACTAATGAATTGGTGACAGTAATCACACACCCTGGAGTGGCCTGCCTTCTGAGCACCTTTATATCTGACGAGACAGGTAGTTTACTAGGTTGACGGGCTAGTTCTCGTATCTTTTCAGCATCAAGACTTTGAATTATCCCAGAACCAACCAAAAACATTAACTGCTTTGCAGCTTCATCTCTGTCCTTAATATCTAATGCTTTTTGAATCAGAGAAAATTCAAACTTTTGCCTCTCTAGCTGAAAGTTTGTATCAAACTTTTGCCTCTCTAGCTGAAAGTTTGAGTGGCCTTGTAAAGCTGCCCCAATTCCAGTACCAGCCAAGCCAAAAATTGCGGATGCAAGCCCAATCAGCAAAGGGGAAGAAAACCATACACCTCGTTTCTCAAGTTCTATTTTGGCTTTTGCTTCTTGCTCTCTTAAGGCCAGTTCTCTTTCTTTTAGGGCAAGCTCTCTTTCTTTTAGGGCAGCATCATCTACAATTTCTGCAACGCCTGATTCAGGCGTTGATGGTACAGAAGCGTTGTTACTCATACCTATCTTGATGCAACTAATCCTTAGATATCAGAATGGGATTAGATGTGGTATTACCCAAAAGGGTGCTCATGAGCAACTTTCGATCGCCCTTCTTGCTCTTCACCAAGCCGATCGCCTTACCCTACTAAGCAATCAACCGAAAATCAAAAGTTTTCTGAATATGATAGCTTCTTAGGTTTTGCGTCACCAGTACAATCGCCCCTCTACCCCTTATCCCTTCATCAGGCGATCGCCCTTTCAACTTTTCCCCAATTGGGGAACGCAACCAAGGCAGTGGGACTACTGCTCATCGCGCCAGTTGTCCAGAATTCGGACATCTTCTTGCAGTGGTTCTGAGTTGAAAGGCGATCGCTACACGTCCCAAAATGGGACAACTGACTCACGAGGATGAGTGGGAGGCTTGGGGTTTCTTGGCTGCTGCTGAGCGATCGCGCAATTGAGGCGAATGCTGGCTTAAGGGTGGGCTGGGTAATGACCAAGCTCACCGGACGTAAACAACCTTTGCATCTCAACCGATCGTAATTGGTATGTTCCAGTGCAGTGTGATTGTTAGACCCTTACTGAACTGAGTAAACTACAAATTTCCTCCGAAAACTTTCAATCATCAGGGAGCATCGTTTGAAGAAGTACCGTCACCAAGATTCTGATAATCCTGATAATTGGGTATTTTTGTAGCGTCAAAGCCAATAGCAATATTATTGATAGTTGCAAGTTCGTCATCAATGAATTGAATTACTTGACTTGAATTGGTTATTGCTGTCCGTTCTCCTTGAGCAGAGTTAATTAGAAACTGACCCGTTGCAAAATAGCTACTTACTCTATCTTCAAGAGCAGCATAAGCAAGATACAGAGTTTTGTTTTGTGAAATATTTTCTTCATACTTAAAAACTACAATATACGCTGAGAAAATTGTTGCAAATCCAAATGAAACAACAAATAACGAGAGAAGAGAGTTTTTTGTGTTGCTCCACCCTGACTTACTAATAGAGAATAAGCATATTGCTGCAATAACTGCTGAAACTGTAGCTGTTGTAACTGATACAAAGTATTGAACGTAAAAATATTTTGTAACTTGAACATGGCTTCTAACTCTTCCTTGTATCTCTTTCGTTTGTTCTACTAGTCTTTGTTTCGCAAATTCTGATCCCTGCATATTTCTGGCATAATTTTTTAATCTTGCTTCCTCCGCATCTCTGAAATTTAATATTTCCTCGTTCTCAGTTTTTGGAAGCAGCCTATAATCAACTTCTAAAGAAGCAAAGAATTTATTAGCAAGCGACCCACCAAACTGGGTAAGAAGCCTAACGCTGACAAAAAATAATATAACTAAAACGACTAAGTGTACACCTTCTCCTTTAGCAAAGTTGATAATTGACTGCATGCAATTAGGTAATCTATCTGTAAATGTTAAATGCTCTTTTTCGCTCTCAGAATTGGAAGATACTTTCTCTTCAGTATTTTTGTTATTCATGAAAATATTATCACCAGAGGATTCTTGAGCAGATTTAACTCTAATTTTGAGTTAAAAAAGAAGAACTAGCTTAAACTAACATCTCAACGGGACGTTGCTGAATAGGTAATGATTTAAGCTGAGAGAGGAATTGTCCGATACTTCAAATAATGCAGCAGCAACCGAAGTGAACACTTCAACATCTCAACTGATTTGGAGTAGCACAAGGTCTTCCGGTGCAATCGTGCTAAATAATGCCTCAGTCGGGTAT
>NZ_JACJPK010000060.1:0-4242 GCF_014696035.1 Trichocoleus sp. FACHB-262
GGTTGCGACCGGATCTCGTTGCTCAAGCATAGGTCAGCTAGAATCACAGCTATTCCCAAGTTAATTTTTCCTCACCAAAGTAACAAAAGAAGGATTAAGTCTTCATCGCTAAACAGCTCAGAGTATCTCTCTGCCGCTTCTTTCAAATGCGGTATGGTAGGGGCTATTCCTGAAAGTGCTTCATAATCGAGCGTGTAGGGAATGTGATGAGCCAGTGCCACCATAAATTTTGCAAATGTTTGCTTGAGGTCATCTACCCAATCTGAGTGTTCAAGCTTTTCCCGAAGGAATTCTCGAATCAGTTCATGCAATCGGTATGTTTCCTCGCCTAAACATTGCAGCAAGTGCCACTCTACTAAATCAGTTCGGTCTTCTTGGAGTTCCCACAGTTCTTCCTCTGTTTCCATCATCGCTGCTAGGAGAAACCAGGGAATTGGAGCTTGAGCAAACAAAGCTCAGCAGACACCCTAGATATCTTGTAGGCTCGTCTAGCATGTCCCAAGTGAGTTCAAAAGCAGCCCCCACTCCCAACTCAGATGTCATATCAGTGTGAGAATGCTGTAGTGCTCTAGCTTGTAAGCGTTTTTCCTTCAAGTGAACCAACATTTCTGCTAAGGACAAGCCCAGCCTACGATCAAGATATCGACCAACTAGTTCTAGACCTAGGGGAAGGTAGCCTAACCAAGCGCACAACTCTTTTGCTGCCTCCGGCTCTACTTGAATCCGCTCTGCTTCTACTAACGATTCCAACAGTGTTAACGCTTTTGTCTCATCCAGTACATTCAGTTCTAATTTTTTGATTGACTTTCCCAACTGCAATCGTGTTGTAATCAGCACCTTGAACCGGTGATCGATTGGAGGCAGATAAGACTTGATCGCATCATAGTTATTGACATCATCTAACACTGCCAAAACTTGTCCTGGCTGCCAATGCATCCAGCAAAAACCAACTTGATCAGGTAGATTTAGATCTTCAGGAGGATTGAGTTGGAGGCGAGATCGCGCAAACTGTACAATTTGAGTTCCGATGTCTGCCCCTCTTGCCTGAATCCAACAGATTCCCCCTGAATAATCTTGTTTGTATTTAATCGCGTATTGTAGTGCCAGTTCTGTTTTGCCTACACCACCCATGCCTGCGATCACAGACACAGCTACCCGCTCATTTTCCTGAAGCTGCTGGTGCAGGGTTTCCAGTTCTCGCTCCCGCCCGACAATCTGCACTACGCCACTGCGAGGTAGGTTCTCAGGAATCCCAGTGGTGGGTGTAGGCAGTTGCTTTCGGACAACCTGAATTAATGCCTGAATCGCCTCATCATTCCACTCTACATAGAAGCGATCGCCAATCTGAATATCTTGTCCCTGCCCAATGTTGACGTTATACTTACCCAGTTGTCGGGCAATTTGGCGTTGTCGTAGCCCTTCCTGGGCAGCATCGTCCGCATTCAACATCTGGCGCAGAGCCGTCATGTCTGCCTCGGTTTGCTCACCGTTTTTAATCCGGTCAAGGATGGTACTCAGGTCATCGGGGAGGGGCATACTCTAGCCTAGTTTTGATTCAGCAGGCGGCAGTTCCATTTGACCCCATTCTATCCGGCTTACCAGTTCTCCCGTTTAGAGGGTTGAATGGGCATACTGGAATTAAGCAGAGCGCCCCTAAGTTAATCTCCACTACATGCCTAACCCTGATGAGTTGATAGCAATTCTTGATCGCATTCTCAATGGCAGCCGAGATGAGTCAGAAGTTGCCCAACTGCGGCAGAGGTTCAAAGTCAGTGGCACTACGCTGCAATTCGTCTCTCAGGATGGCAAGTTCAATACGAATATGGGGCAGATACAGGGGGGCGAGATTCACATTGGTGATTAAGAATTAAGTATTTCTGGAGCAGGTGTTACGCCGAGTATAACGCTAAGGGGGTAAGATTCTCTTTAGCTTACCAGCAAAGGAAATCTTTAAATGCTTCTACTTTAAATTCCTGTTCTAAATTACTTACGTCCCAACATTCCATTATTAAATCAATTTTATAAAAGTAAGTGTTGAGAACATTTTTCTGGGCTTCTGAAAGATGCCGATGCTCAGGATGAATACTTTCAAAGCGAATCATTAAGTCGTATAAAAGAGATATCCAAGTCTCGCCATTGCTCTTCCACCATTCTCGAACTGGTTCCGTAATAGCTTCTTGATAGATGGAATGTAAATCTGAAAGCTGATCAAAGTTATCAAAATAATATTTATCCAATTCTTCCGCACTTTTTTTATTTACATCTACAGCTAAATTAGATATTGTATTTTCATCTAACCTAGATATAAGTTCATTTGGTCTAAGACAAAGAGGATTTAAGTATTCCTCACTCGGTAGTAGTTCTACTAAGCTTTTCAATTCTTGTTTAAATCCAGGCATATTTCTATCTATATACTCATATAAGATAAAATCTTCATCAATCTCCTTATAAAAGTCTTTTAAATACCAGTGAATTTCTATTGAAAGGTGAAGGGGGCCATGTTTATCATTAGAAAACGTCAAGTCGATAGCATAATCTAAAGAGTAATAAAGCATATTATCAACTTCCATCATTGGAATTTTAGGTAAAGAATGATTAAATAAATGACTCAATTTATTCTCTGAATCAAACTTAAACTGTCTTGTATTCCTAAATAAAGCGATGTTTCTGTAAATATAGAAGAACCTAGTTTTGGCTATTGAGAGCGCATCAATGACATATTTTTTGGCAATCAGGTCTGACTTCTTATACGCAAATCCTATAATTTTTCTAATTTCAACCTCAGAGGCTAATTTTTTTTCAAAATTTTGATGTTTATATTGCATCAACTGCACAAACTTCTTTGAATCATTTAATGCTTGGCTTGTTAAAATAAAGACTTCTCTCCACCAGATTTTACTCATGTATTCAAGAAGATTATCTAGAGCATTTGACTGGATGTATAGCAATGACACTAAATATTCTTGAAATGTTAAATGTGAAAATGACCAAACCTTTTGAGACCTCTCAATCAACAACCCATGCTGCGATTCAATCGCCCTCAACACTGCCCGACTATCCCGCTGCTCAATCCCTAAAAATTCTGCAATGTAGCCCTCAATCTCCTCCTGCTCAAACAACACATACTGCGGCTGTTCAAACTTCTTCACCGCCAGATAGCTCAATAACTCCAGCTTGCGCTCCACCGACAAATCTCGATAAATCTCATCCCGCTCAATCGAGCGCGACTTGTCCCACTGTTCCAGCAGTAACTCCAACCCCTCTTCATAGAGCTTAGAACGCTTGGAGTAAAACTTCCCCGTCTGGTGAAACACCGCACAGGTCAAACTCAGCAAAATCGGCGTAATTGCTAACTCCCGAATCGGCTTATTTTCCTCCAAAAAGAGCAGCCCCAGAACCTCCTGCGCCTTCGCTAGTCCCACCGACTCATCCCCTATAACCGTCTTAAACCAATGCTGGGCAAACGCCCTTACCTGCGGCTCATCAAAATCCGCCACCTCCACATAATCAAACCGCTCAAACCGCGATTCCTGGCTCTGCGTTCGACACGTCACAATCACCAGCACCTGCGGATAGGCACGAGCAAACCGCTTGATTTCCTTCGTGATGTTCTTCCCATCCTCCCCCGTCACCTCATCCAACCCATCCAGCAGCACCAGCGCCCGACCTCGATTGAGTACCAACTGAGTTTCTGCATCCGATAACCGCCAGCACCGCTCTAGATAACGCTCCAGCGAATAGGCAACCTCACGCCCATCCTCCACAAACTCTCGCAGTTTAATCAACACGGGAATCCGGTGCGCTTGTAAAATCCCCCCATTGCACTGGGTCACCACCCGTTGCAAATACGTCGTCTTCCCCGAACCCGGTTTACCCACTACCATCAGGTTCGTATTCTTCGCCAGCACGTCCAACCCTGACACCCGTTGCCGCTCTTTGCCCAAGCCAATGCGATCCAAACTGCGATCGCTCGAATACCCGTGCATCACCGTCGTGAAGTCCTGCCACAGGTCATCCAGTTCCGACTTGCGGCTACTGCTCAGCTCCTCCAGGATATTGACATCCACAAACAACTCACCCAACGGCACCCAACGATCTACGCCCCAAAGCGGCATCGTGCCATGCAAAGATTGGATGTCATCGTGGAGGCGCGGTAGTGCATCAATCGACTGTGGGATTGATAAAGTAAAGAGAGTCCTTCCCTAGAAACCAGGTGATGCAGTGTCCTCTGTGCGGTCATGC
>NZ_JACJPK010000061.1:0-62177 GCF_014696035.1 Trichocoleus sp. FACHB-262
CAAACTATTCTCTTTTCTAGGTGCGGGGGCCGACTGATTCGGTGCGCTTTCGCGCCCCTTCTCCCTCGACCGCTTAGCCAATATAACGAAGTCCACACGGGGTTGTCAACCCCTTAAACCTGGTTTTTCTAAAATTGCCTCAAGGCAAGTTACTACATGGGTTTGAGCGATCGCAGCTTGTGGATAGCGACCGGAATGCCTATTTCTGACCTAGCTTTTTCAGAAAAATGCCTAGCAGTAAGTTCATTCGTAAATGTAAGTAAGGCGGAAAGCTGTTGTCTCTTCAGTACCCCACTTCAATGGGAGTATGAGTTAAAGAGGGGATTGCTGCTTAACTTTGACTTCCATGAAAAATTCAACTGCCGTAGTGCCACCATTTTTGGTCTTAGATCAATTGCTGCAAAGCTGGTTACTAGAGGATATTGGGCGAGGCGATCGCACCACTCAAAGTCTTTTAAGCCAAACTACAGACTTGAGGGAAGCCAAATGGATCGCTAAAGAGGCTGGAGTGATTGCTGGTCTACCAATCGCGGCGAGAGTTTTTCAGATTTTGAACGCGCAAGTTAGCTTAGTGACGGACATCGAAGAGGGCGAGTACTGTGAGGTTGGTCGAGTGGTGGCTCGGCTACACGGACCGATGGACGCGCTGCTGACAGGTGAACGAGTTGCTCTCAATTTAGCAATGCGACTGAGCGGAATTGCGACGGCCACTCGTCAGTATGTTGAGAAGATTGGCGACTTACCCACTCAATTAGTGGACACGCGCAAAACTACACCAGGTTTGAGATTGTTGGAGAAATACGCATCCCAAGTAGGTGGCGCTGTTAACCACCGCATGGGTTTGGATGATGCGGTCATGATTAAAGATAACCACATTGCAGCGGCGGGGGGAATTGGTGAGGCGATCGCTCAAGTCCGAGCGCAGATTCCTTACCCCCTGACAATTGAGGTAGAGACTGAAACTTTATCCCAGGTCGAGGCAGCACTGAAATTTGGGGCCGACATTATTATGTTGGACAACATGCCCTTGGAAGTAATGCGACAAGCCGTGGGTTTAATTCGGCAGGAAAATGAGCGGATTAAGATTGAGGCCTCAGGCAATATTACGCTGGCAACTATTAGAGCGGCAGCGGAAACGGGTGTAGACTACGTTTCTACTAGTGCTCCTATCACGCGATCGACTTGGTTAGACCTCAGTATGAAGCTAGAGGTTGATAATTGTAATTGATAGCCACTAGCGATAGTTTGTAGTTTTGCCTTGAGCACTTCTCATTTTTTGTTATGAGCTCTACGATTGAACAACTCAAAGCTCGGTTTAGCCAAGCCTTTGTTGCAGCTTTTGGGGCTGAGTTAGCTGATACAGACCCAATATTGGTGCCTGCTAGCAATCCCAAGTTTGGCGATTACCAATCTAATGCGCCACTCTCCTTGACGAAGAAGTTGGGACAGCCACCGCGCGCGATCGCAGAGCAAATTGTTCAGCAGTTGAATGTTTCTGATTTCTGTGCTCCCCCCATCATTGCTGGGCCTGGTTTTATCAACTTGACGCTCAAGCCAGAGTATTTAGCCGCTCAATTGCGATCGATGCAGGCGGGAGAACGACTAGGGATTGAGCCAGTAAAGCAGCCTCAAAAAGTAGTGGTTGATTTTTCTAGCCCTAACATTGCCAAAGAAATGCACGTGGGGCACTTGCGATCCACGATTATTGGAGATTCTGTTGCCCGCACTTTGGAATTTCGTGGGCATGATGTGCTGCGGCTGAATCATGTAGGCGATTGGGGCACTCAGTTTGGCATGTTGATTACCTACTTAAGAGAAGCCTGCCCAGAAGCCTTGACGACTTCCAATGCTTTGAAATTAGGCGATTTAGTGGCTTTCTACAAACGAGCCAAACAGCGTTTTGATGAAGACGAAGCCTTTAAGGAGGCCTCTCGGCAAGAAGTGGTGCGGTTGCAAGCTGGCGCAGAAGACTCAGTCAAAGCTTGGCAATTATTGTGTGAGCAGTCTCGGCAGGAGTTTCAGACAATTTACGATCGCCTAGATATCCACCTGACCGAGCGAGGAGAGTCTTTTTACAATCCCTTACTGGCAGCAGTGGTTGAGGACTTAGATAAGTTAGGACTTTTAGTAGAAGACCAAGGGGCAAAGTGTGTCTTCTTGGAAGGGTTTACGAATAAAGATGGGCAACCATTGCCGCTGATTGTGCAGAAATCGGATGGAGGCTACAACTACGCCACAACTGATTTAGCGGCGCTGCGTTATCGAATTCAACAAGACGAAGCCGATCGCATTATTTATGTGACGGATGCAGGGCAGTCGAACCACTTCGCTCAGTTTTTCCAAGTGGCTAAGCGGGCGGGCTGGATTCCAGAAACTGTTGAAGTTGTCCATGTGCCATTTGGTTTAGTGCAGGGTGAGGATGGCAAGCGGCTGAAGACTCGCTCTGGAGACACTATCCGGTTAAAAGATTTGCTGGATGAGGCGATCGTACGGGCTCGTGCAGATTTAGAAACTCGGTTGCAAGCAGAAGAAGGACGTGAGGAAACAGAAGAGTTTAAGCAACAGGTTGGTGAGGTAGTTGGTATTAGTGCAGTTAAATACGCCGACTTAAGCCAAAACCGTAACAGTAACTATATCTTTAGCTTCGACAAAATGTTGGCACTTCAAGGTAATACAGCACCTTACATGCTTTACACCTATGCACGGATTGCTGGGATTGCGCGCAAAGGCAAAGTTAATTTTGACCAATTGGGGACAAACGTTCAAATTATCCTGAAAGAAGACCTTGAAATTGCAATAGCTAAACAACTATTAAAGTTTGTTGACGTCATTCAGGAAGTCGAACAAGATTTATTGCCCAATAGAGTCTGTCAGTATTTGTTTGACCTGAGTCAATTGTTCAACAAAATTTATGACCGCGAGCGTGGTTTGCCAGTTTTAATGGCCGAGGAGCCAATACGAACCTCGCGATTAGTCCTATGCCATTTAACAGCCAAAACATTAAAGCTGGGCCTATCATTATTGGGTATTCCAGTTCTAGAACGGATGTAAGCACTTCTGCTTTGTAAGAAAGGGTAGATAAGTACCTACCCTTTTATTTCTTCAGTGATCAGTTTTTGATACTCTGTCTCTGTAAAAAGATCTTGTTCGCTCTCAACGCGATCGGGGAAGAGAATACCATCTAGATGGTCCAATTCATGTAGAAAAATACGAGCCACAAAATCAGTTAATTCTTGCTGTTGTAGTTGTCCCACGCGATCGCAATACTCAACTGTAATTGTTTTATATCTAGGAACTAATCCTCGTACATTTGGAACACTCAAACAGCCTTCCCATCCTTTTACTATCTCGTCAGTATGGGCCACAATGCGTGGGTTAATCATTGCGGTCGGCTCCATCGTCGGAGCCTGAGGATAGCGAATATTGGGACGAGAAGCCACGATAAATAAACGGCAAGAAGCTGAAATTTGGGGAGCCGCAATCCCGACCCCATTCGATTTTTCTACAGTCAGGAGTAAATCGTCGATTAGTTGCTGTAATTGCTGATCTTGAATTTCATCAACCGCTTGAGCTTGCTGTCGGAGGACAGGATTTCCTAATTGGGCGATCGCACGAACTTGGGTCATAACTTGATACTTGTGACTTGCCACAAAAAAGCCTTGCATTGATATCAATCTAGCAAGGCTAAGAGTTTAAGGACGAAGATAAAGCGGGTTATTCAGTCTGAGCGGTTTGAGTTGGGAAGGGGCCAGGTTGCACTGCCAAGTTGAGAGTTTGGCCGTTTCGGCGCAGTTCTAAACGGAGCGTGCCACCTACAGAGCTGTTTTCTACTGCTTGTTGAATTTCATCCGCTGAGGTCACAGCCCGACCATCCACTTTGCGGATCACATCTCCGATCCGTAGACCTGCTTTAGCGGCTGGAGAATTACGCATTACTCTTGCTACTAAGATGCCTTGATCCTCTTGCACTTGAATATTGCTATTGGGATCACTGTTGAGCGTTTTTCTCAGCTCTGGCGTCAGAGTTGCCATTTGAATCCCCAAGAAGGGATGGTCTACGCTTCCCTTGGCGACTAGCTGGTTAGCAATCCGCTGAGCTGTATTGATGGGGATCGCAAATCCTAAGCCTTGTGCCCCACCAATAATGGCGGTGTTCATACCAATCACTTGACCTTGCTGATTCAGCAGTGGCCCTCCGGAGTTACCAGGGTTAATCGCCGCATCAGTTTGAATAAAGCCAACTCGCTTATCTGGAACGCCCACCTGGGAGCTAGTCCGCCCCGTTGCACTGATAATGCCTGCGGTCACGGTGTTGTCTAGTCCGAGGGGGTTGCCGATCGCGATCGCCCACTCACCAGGTCTAATTTGCTCAGAATTACCCAGCTCGACCGTTGGCAAGTTACTGGCTTGAATCTTGATAACTGCCACATCTGTGACTGGATCTTGGCCCATGACTTTACCACTGAAGGTGCGGCCATCTTTCAATGCCACGGTTACAGTATCGGCTCCATCTACTACATGAGCATTAGTCAGCACTAAGCCATCCGCTTTGATAATGAAGCCAGAACCAGTTCCGCGCTCTACCCTGGTAGCAGGTCCAGAAGGAATCTCGGCTCCAAAAAATTGCCGGAAGAATGGATCGTTGAAAATTGCTGGGGTCCGTCTGGTCACAGTCCGAGCAGAGTCGATTCGGACTACGGCAGGACCGACTCTTTCCACTGCGGTGGCGATAAAGTTGGAGCCAGCAGTAATGGGTAAAGCTGGGATTTGAGCGACTGTGGTGGGAGCTACAGCTTGTTGAGCTAGCGAAGGCTTAGAGGCGAACCAGCGATCGCCCGCAAACATCAATCCAGCTCCCACCATGAGAGGCACTAGATAAGTTGCAGGCTTGGCCCAGATGGCTGGACTGGTAGCATTGTTTTTAGGAGTAGCAGGGGTAACTGTAACAGACTCGGATTGTTCTACCCCATCCTGAGTCTCAGAGCGACGCAACTCAGAGTCGTGATTTGTTGCCATTTATCTTCAGTCCTCGGTAACAATAAACTCAAATTTGCAAAGTGTCTGCGTTTTCACGCTAGGTTCTACGTCGATCTTCATGCCCGCAGACTTGGCTAGATTGATGTACAGCTTTTGATTAGAGCCCTTGGATGTTAGTGACTCTAGATATTCTTAATCTAAGAAACCGATGTGACATTGGGGTGACACTCTTATTCCAGGTTAATGAAACTAACTGTTTCCAGTAATTTGCATGGAATTAGACGGGCTGATCCAACTTTTTGCTCCCGTAACGCCCCCAATGTATCTTGAGAAAAATCTCGCCTTGTCAGTCAAAATTCGTCATTTCAATTTCATCTCGAGAACACAAGATTGACAAACTCAATTGATAGCTTATGAACACAGGTGAATGAATGGCACGGACAGGCCGATTGCTGTTAGCTTTTGGGAATCCTCATGCTCAATCACATGGCTATCAGCGATCGCCTGCTCCTTCCTTACTTAGCTCTTCTTATTTTAGAAACTTTCTTCAGGACGATCACGCCACAGCCTTTGTCCCTAGTCCTAGCCATTTCTGCCAGAAAGTTTGGTCGGAGTTTCTTAGGCTCCCCGGAGATGCTATAAGTATTCAGGAATACATTTATATTTTACTGAAGGCACTCTGGCCTAGCTCTGAGTGCTCGATAAGTTATTTTTTTGTTGCGATTTCTATTAGTTTTAACTCTTATCGTTAAAGGCGATCTTAGCGCCTCCCACTGTTGGCAAGCCGTAATTATACTGAAGCGTGTTAGTAAGTTAAATGGCTTACTGCTCTGCGATCGCCACTCTCAATGCTTTTTGATCCTTACTGAATCACTCCATGTATAGTGGTTTGCTAACAAAAACCTGCTTTGAACCACTACATAGAAGATTAGTCTAAACTTCAGGTATGTTGAGCAGCAAGCCCGGTGGCCTGCTCGTGTCGTGGTGATGTTGGATTATTTCCCTATTGCCAGGTCGATTCGGTGCATAGTTTACTAGTTAGTTCTTCATGTTTGTTCTCCTGAGCGTCAGCGGTAGAGGTTAGCGGTGGAAATCACTCTTGAAAGTCTCTGGAATCAAATACTAGAGCGCCTACAGCTGCAACTGAGCCGCCCGACCTTTGAGACATGGATTAAAACTGCCAGCGTTGAGCAACTGGAAAACAATTGCTTAGTCATTCGCACACCTAACCCCTTTGCGCGTAATTGGCTCCAGAAGTATTACGTCAAGACGATCGCCGACGTGGCTCAAGACATTCTGGGCTATAGCGTCGAGATTCACATCACTATTGCTGAGGGAGATGCAACCACCAACGGCGATTCTGAGGTTTTGTGGTCTTCTCCTAACGAAACACCCGCCGTCAGTGCTATTAGCAACGCCAGTAGTTCGAGTGCAGCCTACGCTAATCAGCAGTCGAAGCCGAAGGAACTCAACGTTAAATATGTGTTCTCGCGCTTTGTGGTGGGTCCTAACAATCGGATGGCCCACGCCGCGTCTTTAGCAGTGGCTGAGTCTCCTGGGCGCGAGTTTAATCCCTTATTCTTGTGCGGTGGGGTAGGACTAGGAAAAACTCACCTAATGCAGGCGATCGGCCACTATCGGTTAGAAATTTGCCCAGATTCCAAGATTTTCTACGTCTCTACCGAGCAATTCACTAACGACTTGATTGCTGCGATTCGTAAGGACAGCATGCAAAGCTTTCGGGAGCATTACCGCGCTGCCGATGTGTTGCTGGTAGATGACATTCAGTTCATTGAAGGCAAGGAATATACCCAAGAAGAGTTTTTTCACACCTTCAACACACTCCATGAAGCGGGTAAGCAGGTAGTTCTAGCGTCCGATCGCCCTCCTAACCACATTCCACGCCTGCAAGAACGTCTGTGCTCTCGATTCTCAATGGGGCTAATTGCCGATATCCAATCCCCCGACTTAGAAACTCGGATGGCGATTCTGCAAAAGAAAGCAGAGTACGAGAATATGCGCCTGCCTCGCGAGGTGATTGAGTACATCGCTTCTAGCTATACTTCCAACATTCGGGAACTTGAAGGGGCGCTGATTCGAGCAGTGGCTTATATTTCAATTTCCGGGCTACCGATGCGAGTGGAAAATATTGCTGCCGTCCTTAATCCCCCAGTTGAGCAAATTGAAGCCTCACCGGAAGCTGTCATGAATGCGGTGGCTGATGTATTTGATATTGCGGTAGAAGAGATTAAAGGCCAGTCCAGACGCCGAGAAATTAGCTTAGCGCGGCAGGTTGGTATGTACTTGATGCGCCAGCACACAGACCTGAGCCTACCGAAGATTGGCGAAGAATTTGGCGGCAAAGACCATACGACTGTGATGTATAGCTGCGACAAAATTGCTCAACTCCGTACTAGCGATCCCGGTATGGCCCAAACTCTGCGTCAACTCAGCGATCGCATTAATTTAGCCAGTCAAAGCAAAGAGCGATCGTAGACTCACTCACCTTCAATAACAGCAGCTCGTCTTTGGGAGCTAGAAACCAGGAGCCACAATCCAGAACTTTTGTGCTGCTCCTAGGTTCTGGCTCCCAACTTTTATAGAAAAGATGGAGGAGAACTTGCAGGTTTGTAGTACGCTAAATACAATACATCAGTACTAAATACTACAAGGTGAAATTGATTATGAGTGAACTTAATAGAAGTTCATTAAGTATTTTTAAGCAAAACTTGCCTGTGGAAAACTCTCTTATTTCTGTGGAAAACTCTGTGGAAAACCTGTGGAAAGTTCTGAATATCGGTGGAAAACTTTGATAGGTATAAATACCCTGTGGAAAAGTCGGCTATTTTTTCCACAGGTTTTCCACAGGGCAATATTGGTTCAAATCTAGACAGGATAAAGCTTTTAAAAGTTTTTCCACATTTTCCACAGGCCCTACTACTACTACTTTAAAAAATAGTTTTAAAGAGAAGAGTAGATAGACTATCAGGGCAAAGCTGAAAATAGGTGCTCTAGCTTGTTCAAGCTGAGAGTGATACGATGTCGTTCTCCCCACCAAGATTGCTCAAGTCACACCCTCCTGAGAAGAACTCGGCTAAATAAACTTCCATGAAATTGTTCTGTGCCCAAAGTGATCTCAGCGCTAATCTGTCGCTTGTTAGCCGTGCCATTCCTTCGCGACCGACTCATCCAGTTTTGGCTAACGTGCTACTCATTGCCGATGCGGCTGCACAACGAGTCAGCCTGACGGCATTTGACCTGAGTTTGGGAATTCGAACCAGTTTTGCGGCCCATGTGGAAACTGGAGGGGAAATTACACTGCCTGCCAAGTTGCTGAATGACATCGTTTCGCGCTTGCCAGAAGGGGAAATTAATTTAGCTGATGAAGCAGGAAACGCTGATGCCTCAGGTGAACCCAGCGATGTATTGCAAGCAACCCTTACTTGCTCCTCTGGCCGCTATCAAATGCGGGGGCTCAGTGCAGTAGAGTTTCCTGAGTTGCCTGTCATCGAAGACGGTGAAGTGGTTTACTTGCCTGTGGAAGCATTGGTGCAAGGCTTGCAGGGGTCTTTGTTTGCCACCAGTGCGGATGAAACGAAGCAAATTCTGACGGGTGTGCATCTGACCTTGCAGCAAGGAAGCTTGGAGTTTGCAGCGACGGATGGTCATCGCTTAGCCGTGGTGCAGACGACGGGAGAAACCCCAGATGCTCAAGCTGGAGCCGCGATCGCAGATACCGAACTTACAGTCACGATTCCTGCTAAGACGCTGCGTGAGTTAGAGCGCATGGTGGGAATGCGCCCAGCCGAAGATGCCGTGGCATTGCACCTCAACCCCAGCCAAGCAGTCTTTGAATGGGCTGACCAACGTTTAACCAGCCGCCTCTTGGAAGGTCAATATCCCAACTACCGCCAACTGATTCCCCGGCAGTTCTCACGGCAAATGACGGTAGAACGGCGATTGTTTCTGGGTGCGTTGGAGCGAATTGCGGTTTTAGCAGATCAAAAGAACAATGTGGTCAAGCTCAGCTTGGATCTGGAGCAGCAGGAGATTGCGCTTTCGGTGGATGCCCAAGATGTGGGGAATGGTCGAGAAGTGATTCCAGCTCAAGTATCGAGTGAAAGCGGCGACAGCCTAGATGTGGCGTTTAACGTCAAATACTTGATGGATGGCTTAAAAGCCCTAAATACATCTGAGATTCAGATGCAACTCAATTCAGCTACTACACCCGTAGTTTTAACCCCATTGGGCAGCATCAAGATGACTTACTTGGTGATGCCAGTACAAATTAGGAGTTAGGTATTGCTGTTTGAGGGAGCGATCGCAATACCATCTCCACTCAGCAATTAATAAGCCACTGAAAAACGGACATTGGGTTAAAAACACCAATTGTCCGTTTAGCTTTTACTATGACTGCTGAGATTGTGATTTCAGCTAAAACTAAGCTGCTAGACTCGAACGCTATCAGCAAAGCGGATTTTCAAGAAATCGTCCTCCATTTTGGCTCCAGCAGGTTGCAAAGCAGCCAAAGATTGAGGCAACACCAAGTTCCGGCGATGGTTGCCGATGCGAATATTGAGTTCGTCGCCGTTCTTGCTCAGTTCCACTTGGTTCTTAGGAATTCCAGGTAAATACACTTCCAAACTGTATTGATTCTGGTCTTGCACGATTCGCAGGGTGGTTTCTTTGTAGTAAACCTGTGCTGGATCTTCGTCTTTATATAGCGTGTCTTTCAAGCGTTCTAAAGCGGCCAGTCCGCACATTTCTTCCGAATAGAGGGGCACTTCCTTAACGGGCAGTGGACTGAAGTTGTCGTGAATTTCTTGGCGATATTGTTGTTGATTGGCTTTCCACTTTTGGAAAAATGGATCGCTGACTTCATCCGGCAGAATCCGGTTGGCGATGACTAAATCAGTTGCCACGTTGTAGAGGCTGAGATAAGCATGCGCCCGCAAAGACTCCTTAATCACCATCTTTTCGGGATTGGTGACAAGGCGAACCGAAGTTTGAGTGTTGTCAGTTAAGACTTTTTCGAGGGCTTCAATCTGCTGATAAAACTCGTAGGGTGCATCCATGACTTCGTTGTCAGGCAGCGAGAAGCCAGCCAGGGGCTTGAAAAAAGGCTCAATCAGCGGGCGCAAGGCGGCAGACACCTTCTGCAACGGCTTGTAGAAGCGCCGCATGTACCAGCCTGCCACTTCTGGCAAACTCAGCAGTCTTAAAGCGGTTCCGGTGGGCGCAGAATCGATAATCAGCACATCGAATTCGTTTTCGTCATAGTGCCGTTTCATCCGCACTAAGCTAAAAATCTCATCCATGCCCGGTAGGATGGCAAGTTCTTCGGCTTCAACTCCTTCTAAGCCTCGTGCTTGCAGGACTTGAGTAATGTAGCGTTTAACCGCACCCCAGTTGCCCTCCAACTCCATTAAGGCATCGAGTTCTGCCCCCCAGAGATTGGGACGAACGGTTCGAGGTTCATGCCCCAGTTCCATGTCGAAGCTATCAGCAAGAGAGTGGGCAGGGTCGGTGCTGAGAACTAAGGTTTTATAGCCCAGTTCGGCACAGCGCAGCCCAGTAGCTGCTGCAACGGAGGTTTTACCAACCCCTCCCTTGCCAGTCATGAGAATTACGCGCATGAATAATTTTGCCTTATCTAAGAATGATTAACATTCATTTACTTAATTATCCCTACTTTACAAAGCCCGGAGTGAGGGATCAATCTCAGCTACCAAGCTCAAGGGACTGGTAACAGAGCCTAGGGTGCGATCGCAAGCTTATTGCGAATCAATCGCGAACTTAACCACCCGCCGCAAAAGCCGCCATGATCAAGGCTGAAAGCAGAATTCCAGGTGTGAGTAGCATGACGAGCATCAGTAAATCGTGATTGGACATTAGCGGCTCCTAAACTTCTAAACTGATAACGAGTCGAGAGAAGAGAGATTGACAATAAGGTTTTGCCAAATTGAACTTAAACGTCCTTTTACACCTTAGCAAGTCTTGCTGGAGTGCTGTTTCAGTCTAGAGGGAGGCTTCTAAGTGCCAGCTAAAAGCGCTAAAAGTCTTTACGCCCCGTAGCTAAAAATTACCTAGAAAAACTTTCTTAAATTTAAGTATTGCAATCTCAGGCAGTACGATTATCCTGAATGCCAAGATTGGGTCTTGCTTACTCAAAAGCTTAAAAGCGATGCAGAATCAGAAATCGGTGTGGGGATTACCGTTGCGGCAACAAGTGATTTCGCTAGCACTGTCAGGAAATTGCCTATGGGCGACGCTTGGGCTTAGCGCTGGAGTGATAGGAGCGATCGCCCAGATAGCCCCAATTCAGGCAGCCATCCTGACTCAATGGCAATTTAACTCAGCCGCTAACCAGCTAGAAATCACGGTCCCAGAAGGCACTCAGCCCCGCTATTTCCTGCTCGCGAAACCTGCCCGCATTGTGCTGGACTTACCCAACACACAGATGGGTTCAGTGGCAACCGAGCAAACATTGTCTGGACCCGTGCAGCAAATTCGTGTGTCACAGCAGCAAGCTGGCTCTACTCGCATCGTCATGCAACTCGCTCCCAATGTGGTGTTTGCGCCCGGTCAGGTGAAGCTAGAACAGGCTGGCACTGGCAAGGCAGGGACTCGTTGGGTGCTGCGTCCTTTAATTGCTGGCAATAGTACCTCTACACCCACTGTCGCTGCCAAACCCGCTGCCCCAGCTACCGTCGTTACCAAACCCCAATCTGCTGCCCCTACTCCCCCATCTACACAGCCATCTGCCCCTGCTGCATCAAGTACTCAGCGATCGCAACCCTCTCTACCTGCGGCCCCAAATGAGCGATCGCAACCCACTTTGCAACCCTCTCCACCTGTGGTCACAAATGAGCGATCGCAACCAACTACCCCTGCTGCTCCTCCAAGAAGTCGAATTACGAGAAATGCTGCCGACCTATTAGCACCTGGCGATCGTTCATCTGATAACTCATCTGCACCCTCACCGGAATCGTCCCCTGCGATCGCAGCTCCAACAGCACCATCTCCTCAACCATCTGACCTATTAGGGCCAGCACCAGCAACTCCAGACACAGCCATCTTTAGTCCTCGGTTGTCGCCTGAGGTGACTACTGCTACGCCGACACCCAGACCGACTCAGAGTGCTCCAACTCGCGATCGCCAATCTCCAGCTACACCAGCAAAACCATCTGCGCCACCAAAACCTCCTGCACTTTCAACAGCCGCCCAACCAATAGCACAGCCAGCAGTCAAGCTGCCCCTACCCGCTCCAGCAGCTCAGCCCAACCGGGCCACAAGTACAGCGATCGCTCCAACTCCTGCGGTGACTCCTGTATCTAAACCGTTGCCAGAACCTCAGCCACCAGCAGTACTCGTTGTGGCAGAGCCAGTAGAAACGGCACCTGTTGCACCTGTTCAACCGGAGGTGAAACTTACTGCAAATCTGCCTCGACCTACTCCAGACCTAGAGACAGCAGTATTACCTCCTGCCAACTTTCGAGAGCAGCAGCCTGTAACCGTGAGTGTGCCGCCGATGAACAGTACTACTGCCTCTACTCAGGTGCCTCAATTAGGCGATCGCGTGCCAACTACCACTACTAATACGGAACCTAACTCTGGGTTGCCTCCAGCGGTTTTTACGCCACAGCCCAGCGCCACTGTAACCGTGCCATCGTTGTCGTCTACGCCACAATCTGCACCGACCCGTACAATCTCGATAAACTCGCCCAAATCACCTAAAACAACAGATGGCGATGAAGTTGTGGGACGGGTAATTGAGTTTGGTCAACCTTTAGCCGCTACCAGCTCCGCGCCTGCTGCCGCCCTACCTCCCAGCTTGCCGACTTTGGAGGCAGGGGCCGAACCTTTACCTGTAGAAACTCCCAATGCTGTCAGTGCCAGAACTACCGCTCCGGTAACAGTGCCCCCCTTGACTCGTCCAACCACCAGCACCGCTCCTACCGAATTGGATTTTGAACGTCCACCCACTCCACAAGCCGCACAACCAGAAAGCTCGAGCTTAGTAGCTGTGGGCAGTGGAATTGTGTTGCCCACTGGCACCACATTACAACTGCAATATTCTGGGACTGAAGTTTTGGAACTGAGGCCAGGAGCGCCGCAGCAAGAAGTGCTGTTGTTGCAAACAGAGATTCGCGATCGCAACGGTAGCATCTTGGCTCCAACTGGGGCACCCGTCATTGGACGCTTTGAAACGACGAGTGGTGGTAGCCGCTTTGTGGCGCAGGCCATTAGCTTACAAGGTCGAAATGTACCACTCGCGGCTGAATCAGCACTTCTGGGAGGCAAACTGAAAGTTGCACAGGATAAAGTTGTGAGAAATTCAGCTCTAGGAGCGTTGGCTGGAGCCTTGGTGGGTGGCTTATCTGGCGAAGAAGTGATTGGGGGCGCAGCCGCGGGGGCCGCAGTGACTTACCTAGCTTCACCCAAACCCGCCAAGCTCCAACCAGGCCAAGTAATACGAGTACGCCTGACAGAAGTACTGCGATCGCCTTAACCCCTCGGCCTATGCTTCACACAAGTTCCTTCACTAGCAAATTGAATCCATAAAAAATTCCGCCCTAGTTGCAGCGTTGCCATACTAACTAGAGCGGAATTCTGTTTAACTAAATTGCGCGTGTTGGATTAGAACTTGTCGCTTTCGGGTAGGGGCGCACCGCCAGAACCAGACTGATTCAGGAAGAGGTTCTGTGCTGCGTCGTTTTGATAGATGCAACTGATTTGGGGTGAGCTTTCCAGGGTTCCAGTAAAACCAAAGGTATTCATTCGGTTTTTACATTCACGCAGTTGATCTCCGGAAATTAAGTTACGTTGCCGGAGGACTTCCCAGTTACTGCTGCGTAAGACGCATCCTGGCTGCATCTTAGGTTGAGAAATATACACACTAAAAGGGTTGAGCGTCACAAACACTCTGGTGTCCATTGTGATCGCGCTAGCGCCGTACTGCACACAGATTTCTGGGTTGGGAGCAGCTCGGTCAATAAACTCACGAGTAGCCACGTTCTCAGGCCCAGAGCTAGCCACAGAGCTAAACGCAATGCCAATACCAATCCCTAAAATAAAGACACCGCTCAAAATTGCTAGCGTCGTGGCGCTTAACGCCGAAGCAAACGATGAGCCGTTGCGGCTAGGACTAGCAGCAGGACGAGCTGGTGGTGGTGAAGGCTTAGGTCTGCGATTCATGGCGACTGATTGAATTTTGAGTAAATAACAAAGTAACGTTGCAACTGCGCTTCTTCTCCCAGTATGCCGTTAATTTTTCGGCAATCTGAGCCGTGTGACAATAGGAAGGCTTGTGTGGTCAAGTTTTTGGGCGATTAACCGTGACTTCTTCATCTCCATTTCGACAAGGAAAACCTTTTAATTCACCCACTCAAAACATTTTGGGAGATAGCCTCACGGTTTTGTGGGGAGATTGGCTAGATTTAAGAATCCGGATTGCCCAAATTGCGGCGTCTGGTTTAGTATCGCCCCTTATTTATATTTTGGCGTTTGGTTTGGGTTTAGGCAGCTCTTTGGATAAAGTGGCTCAACCCTCGGCAGGCGAGAATTACTTGCAATTTATTTTGCCTGGAATGGTGGCGTTATCGTCAATGGCAATTAGTTTTGGCGGTACCACTTTCTCGATTTGTGGAGAGCGACTATTTACCAAGACGTTTGAAGAAATGCTGTTGCTCCCAGTGCATCCTTTGTCGTTGTTTCTCGGCAAGATGCTAGCGGGTGTGATTCGGGGTTTGATGACTTCAGGTTCAGTCATTCTGGTTGCTATCTTGTTTACAGGGAAGATTTGGAGCTTCTTAAATCCACTATTTCTGCTATTGCTAGTGCTAAATTGTGCGGTGTTTGCAGGTTTGGGTGTGATTGTGGGCTTGAGCGTGCGATCGCTCGAAAGTGTGGGTCTCTACAACAACTTCTTGATTGTGCCGATGTCATTTCTCGGAGCCACATTTTTCGATCCCGCAGCATTACCTGTGGCGCTCAAGGGAATTGTGTATTTGCTGCCACTGACCTATGCCAGCATTGGCTTACGAGCTGCAGCCTACTTACCGTTGAGCCAGTTTCCTTGGTATAGCATTGGGGTATTACTGTTAGCGGCGATCGCTCTCTCCGCGATTGGAGCGTACAAATTCTCTCATCAACAGGATTAAGCAATCATGGCCTCAGATTATGCTCCCTGCGATCGAGCCTTTGCTGAGCTTGCTCCACCGGATGGATGACGAAGGCAATGACTGGATCGGAGAAGAATTGCCAGAAGTTTTTGGCATGATTGGAGCCGCAGCTATTTCAGCTCTTAGCGCTTACCTGGGTGATAAAACACATGGGCTTTCGGCATGAACCGCAGCATCTGAGGCTTTGGTAAAGATTGCTGAGCAGCATCCAGAAACACGAGAGCAATCTATTGCCGCGATCGCTCACCAGCTAGAGCAGTTTACCAAGAACAACCCAGTGCTAAACGGCATGCTGGTTGCAGCATTGCTGGACCTGAAGGCGGTGGAAGCTGCCCCGGTTATGGAAAGAGCTTTTGCTGCTAATCGAGTCGATGAAACGATCGCGGGTGACTGGGAGGAGGTGCAGTTAGATCTATGGATGGTCTCCAAGCTAGAGTTGCGCCAGCGCCGATTTGAAGCAACAAAACGTCCCGTGGTTGATTTCTCTTCAGTCGCCAACCCAAACCAGAAGTCACAGGTTTTGGCTCATCTTCTTCTGAGAAATCTAAGAAAAAGGGTAAGAAGAAGAAATAGGCGATCGCATATGGTGCGTTGCAACGTACCGAATTCAATTCCCGAGTGATGCCCGAAAGAGGTAAGCGATCGCCTCCATGAATTCTTAGAGCGGTGCGTTGCAATGCACCCTACGGGGGTGAATGGGCAACAAAAAAGGTGAGCGATCGCCCACCCCACAAAACTCTCCAATTGTTGAAATTTAGACGTTGAAACGGAAGAGCAGTACGTCGCCTTCTTGGACGATGTATTCTTTACCTTCACTGCGAACTAAGCCTTTCTCCTTCGCAGCAGTCATCGAACCTGTGGTAGTCAAATCTTTGTACGCAACTGTTTCAGCTCGGATGAAGCCGCGTTCAAAGTCGGAGTGAATTACACCAGCAGCTTGAGGCGCAGACATGCCAGCTTTAATCGTCCAAGCGCGGGTTTCTTTGGGACCAGTGGTGAAATAGGTGCGGAGACCCAAGAGTTCGTAGGTGGCGCGGATGAGGGATTTGAGGCCACCTTCTTCTACACCCAAGGAAGCCAAGAAATCTTGGCGCTCATCTTCAGGGATTTCGATCAGTTCTGACTCAACTTGAGCCGAAACGACCACCACTTGCGCTTCTGAGCCTGCATGCTGCCGTACTTGCTCCACGTGAGCATTCCCCGTCGCGAGGTCATCTTCTGAAACGTTGGCGGCATAGATGATCGGCTTGCGAGTTAGCAGACCCAAGGGCTTGACGATGATTTCTTCTTCCTCGTTCAGGTCTACTTGGCGAGCTTGTTTGCCTTCGTTGAGGGCGGCGCTTAGTTTTTCCAGTGCGCCCAGCTCAATTTGAGCTTCTTTGCTGGTGCGGGCATTTTTGCGAGTGCGCTCAATCTTGCGATCGATTTGAAATAGATCAGACAATCCTAGTTCTAGGTTGATCACTTCGATGTCGCGGACTGGATCAACCGAACCGGAGACGTGGATGATGTCGTCGTTCTCAAAGCAGCGCACCACATGCACGATCGCATCGACTTCGCGAATATTGGCGAGAAATTGGTTGCCCAACCCTTCCCCTTTGCTAGCACCTTTCACCAATCCAGCAATGTCTACAAACTCAACTCGTGTGGGCACAATTTCTGCTGAGCTAGAAATCTGAGCAAGGGCTTGCAGTCGCTCATCAGGAACCGCGACCACGCCAACATTTGGTTCGATGGTGCAGAAAGGAAAGTTGGCAGCTTGAGCTTTGGCATTAGCGACCAAAGCATTGAATAAAGTTGATTTTCCGACGTTGGGCAGTCCAACAATCCCGGCTCTTAGCATGTCAGTTCGGTTGCGTGAGTAAACAATTCAGCAGATGGGCTGATATTGATTTTATTGCGGTTCCGGAATCGTTTGTGGAATTGGCGCGGGGACTGTTTGTGGGATTGGTGCGGGAACAGTCTCAGGAACTGGGCTGGGAATGGTTTCAGGGACAACTTGGGGAATCGGTTCGGGCACAGGGCCAGGAATGGGTTCTGGAATCATCGGGCCTGGGTTTGGTTCTAATGGACCCGGACCCGGTGTGGGGATTTGTGGCTCTGGAATGCTAATCATGTACATGGCGATCGCGCTCCGTTAGATAACGCTTCCACGGTACATGGCGATCGCGCCGTTGCCATCTCTCATAAGTAACGACCGAACTTTAGATCTTGTGAATTTTTCTGACTTACAACACCAAACCCCTTTGCTTGATGCTTTACGGCATTGTGCTCAACGACCCAACACACCGTTTTACGCACCGGGGCACAAACGCGGGCAAGGAGTTCCATCGCAACTCTCCGATCTCTTAGGAACTGAAGTCTTTCGGGCTGATCTACCAGAGTTGGTGGAATTAGATAACCTATTTGCGCCTCAAGGACCAATCCAAGCCGCGCAAGAGCTAGCTGCACAAGCCTTTGGAGCGGAGCAAACTTGGTTTTTGGCAAATGGTTCTACTAGTGGTGTGATTGCTGCGATTCTTGCAACTTGTAATCCGGGCGATCGCATCATTTTGCCGCGCAATGTCCACCAATCGGCAATTTCAGGCTTGATTCTCTCTGGGGCCATTCCGGTGTTTGTGGAGCCAGAGTACGATCCGGTTTTGGATTTGGTACATAGCATTACCCCTGCTAGCGTGGCTGCTGCCCTAACGCAATACCCCGATGCCAAGGCCGTGCTAATGGTTTACCCCACCTATTACGGGGTCTGTGGAGATGTCCAGGCGATCGCTCAACTCGCCCACGCGCAGGGCATCCCATTATTGGTAGATGAAGCCCACGGACCGCATTTTGCTTTTCATCCAGAGTTGCCAACTGCTGCCTTAACTGCTGGGGCTGATTTGGCGGTGCAATCGATTCATAAAGTGCTGTCAGCCATGACCCAAGCGGCAATGTTGCATGTGCAGGGAGAACGGGTAGATCGCGATCGCCTTACCAAAGCCTTGCAACTTGTCCAATCCACCAGCCCCAGCTATCTCTTGTTGACTTCACTAGATGCGGCACGTCAACAGATGGCAACTCAAGGCCAAGCACTGATGACCCAGACCTTGCAACTCGCAGACTTAGCCAGAACCCAAATTAGCCAAATTCCTGGCCTGCAAGTTTTGCAACCAGAGCAAGCTGGCTCTCCCGGATTTGCAACGCTCGATCGCACCCGCTTAACTGTGACAGTTTCAGATTTAGGATTGACAGGTTTTGAAGCCGATGAAATCCTCAACGAAGAATTTGGCGTCACTGCTGAACTTCCCTCCCTGCAACATCTGACATTTATCATCAGCTTGGGAAATACTGAGGCTGATATTCAACAGCTAGTAATGGCGCTTAAATCGTTGACGGAAGGGCATCATGGTTCTCCACCTAGCAACCTTGTAGGGGCGAACGGCCGTTTGCCCCTACCCAATGTGGTGTTGTCACCGCGTGACGCTTGGTTTGCTCCGACTGAGACTGTAGCGATCGCCCAAGCAGTGAATCGAGTCAGCGCCGAACTGGTTTGCCCCTATCCTCCCGGAATCCCCGTCTTGGTGCCAGGAGAAGCGATCGCACCAGAAGCAATCAACTATCTACAACAAGTCCTAGCTGCGGGAGGTTTTATCACAGGTTGTGCGGATGCTAGCTTGCAAACACTAAAAGTGGTCCAAGAGGAAGCAGGAAAAATAAGGAATGAAAAAGCTTAAAGCAATGAATAAAGGTTGAGCTAAACCTCTAAACTTCAGTGTTGGCCAGCACTAATTTTTCTAGACTGGTAGGAATTACGATGAAGTCATTCCTTTAATTTTCTTGGTTTCGCTTCTTTGATCTCCATCCTTCCTCCCTCATCCTTCATCCTCTAAAGCCATGTCTTCTCCCCTCTGGCCCTATGTGACTCCTGGCATTCCTGATGATTTGTTCGAGCGGTTGCCTGGGATTCCGATGAGCCAGCGGGAGGTGCGGTTGTTACTGGTGTCTCATCTGCGGTTATGCTCAGACTCGATTCTGTGGGACATTGGGGCGGGGACAGGCACAATTCCGGTGGAAGCAGGATTGCTGTGCCCAAAGGGACGAATTGTGGCGATCGAGCGAGATGAGGAGGTCGCGAGTTTAATTCGGCGGAACTGCGATCGCTTTGGGGTCAAGAATGTGGAAATCGTGGAAGGCAGTGCCCCCGAATGCCTGGCAAACATTCAGCATCGGCCTAACCGTGTTTGCCTAGAGGGTGGCCGTTCAATTAAAACCATCCTAAAAGCTGCGTGGGAACATCTCGATTTACAGGGGCGGGTAGTTGTGACTGCTTCCAGCCTGGAGGGTTTGTATGCCGCCTCCGAGAGCTTTTCGGAATTGCAGGTTCGCAATATTGAAGTGGTGCAATCGGCCATGAACCGTTTAGAGAAGCGAGGCATGAATCAAACCTTTGCTTCAGTAGATCCGATCTTTGTCCTCAGCGGCGAGAAGCTAGAGTGAGCTTGAATTTGCTCTGAATTGCTTAAAGTGTGCCAAAGTAATTCTTAACCTTCAGCTAACCTTATGATTCGGCTCTAGCCTAGACTGAGGCCAGATTGGAGTGTGCCTACCGATTCCTCAGGGACTCTAGAAAAGTTCCATACTGTAGGAATTGCGGGGTGAACAATTCATGTAAGAAACCTATCTTATGCCTTGGTCTCGGATTGTTAGTGGAATTATTGCGATCGCCCTGGCTCTAGCTTTGACAGTTGTGGGGGGCTGGTACTACACCTTGGCGTTTGGTGTGCTGATTTATTTAGGCCAATTAGAGTATTTTCAACTAGTTCGCGCTAAAGGGATATTACCTGCTGCTAAGACAACGCTGGTCGTCAGTCAAGCGTTATTGGTGCTCTCTACAATCGCCCCAAACTTAGCAGACGCTGTGTTTCCCGTTGCGGGCACGTTTATCTGTTTCTATCTTCTGTTTCAGCCCAAATTTGCCACGATCGCCGATATTTCCGCCTCGATCATGGGCCTGTTTTATGGAGGCTATTTACCGAGCTATTGGGTGAGGCTGCGATCGCTAGGCACGATTGAGCACAGCAACCTGCCGCTGTGGGGCTACTGGCCTGAGCAATGGACCAATTTGCAGGCACTACCCCAAGGTTTGACCGCGACTTTACTCGCATTCTGCTGTATTTGGGCCGCTGATATTGGCGCTTATACCTTTGGTAAATTCTTTGGTCGCACCCGCCTCTCAGACATCAGCCCCAAGAAAACAGTAGAAGGAGCAGTGTTTGGGGTGTTTGGCAGCATTGCCGTTGCGATCGCTGGTTCCTGGTGGCTAGATTGGTCCGGGTGGCCTCTGACTGGCTTTGCCTTAGGTCTGTTAATCGGCATTGCTAGCTTACTAGGAGACCTGACAGAATCGATGATGAAGCGAGATGCAGGAGTCAAAGATTCGGGACAGCTCATCCCTGGACATGGTGGCATTCTCGATCGCGCTGATAGTTACGTGTTCACAGCGCCACTGGTCTATTATTTCGTGACGCTGCTACTGCCGCTTTTACCTCAGACTTAAATAAAGAGAGAAAGGTAATGCCTTTGACATTACCTTTTTCTAATTTCTATGCTGGCGTGACCATAATGCGACCGCGACAAATTAGGGTGCTGTTTTCTAAAGACAATTCTTGAAGGTCCACTTCTGGTCCTAGGTCTATTTCAAAGCCGTCTAGATCGCCTAAAGGCAGACCCCGCTTCGCTTGAAGATGGGTTAACCACTGGGGGCGATCGAGCTGCAAAGTATGACCGTTTTTGAGCCGTAACCCAGTACGAATCACGATTGGGGTAAGCGTTCCACTCACAGCGACCAGACTGGCACTGAGCGTCAGTTGACCCGCAGCAATAATGATTTGCGAGTTTTGCAAGTTAATTGCTTGGTGCCCAGGCAGGGGTGCATCCAAAACTGCTTGAATTTCTGATTTCAGCAGAGTGGCTAAGAATTCTGCTAAAGCGTTGGCCAACAAAGGGGCGGACAGTGAAGCATTTAGGTCTGCTTCTTCTAGCACTAAGCTGCCTGTGACGGGGATCGGTTCTAACAGATTCAGCGGTTTACCCCGCATGACTTGACCCAAATTAATCCGAATGTTTTCTCCGACGAGCTGCAAGTGACTGAGATGCAGCCCTTGGTAAATCGCTTTGTGCGCTGTGATCCCCACTCGCTGAATTTGACCCGTCAGGATGCGGCGATCGCCCCCTTCAATCTTGACTTGCAACTCTTCTACCTGCTCCACCTGCGATCGCAACCACAGCCTCACTGCGGGCGACAACACCTTGCTGATCAGTTGGCTTTGCTTTGGGGTGGGTGAGTTGGCAGCTAAATCTACAGGAGATTGGGGCTGAGCAGAGTCAGGAGAGGGAGGACCCACTTTAGGAGAACTGGAGCTAGAATCCATTGCTTTAGAACTGGAGAAAAGGGTAGAGAACACAGATGATGTCGCCGTAACTGTCTGCTCAGACTGCAACCTGAGAATAGCAAGCGATTAGATAGAGCGAGATTGCGTACTGCAAGCAATGACGTTAGTTGCAGCCCAAAAGGTTGCAGAGCCATGCGTGCATCATGCAACCCCCACTGCAAAAAAGCTTACAGGAAGGCCGCAAAATTCCCACCATGACGTTGGTGAAGCAATTGTCATCAGTTCATAACTGAACGCTGAGCCTGGCGAGCTGGCGATCGCCAAAGTGTATAGATACTTGATCCCCAGTCCTCAATTAATGTCATGAAAACATAACATATGATCCCCGGTCACCTTGTAAATGCGTAGAAGTGCTTAAAATTGCCATTTTTACCTCTTGACCCAGTTAAATCTTTTCTGCAACATATGAGTAACCTAACGATCCCAGCGATCCCAAATGAATTCTGGTTTACTAACCACTTTTCCTAAACCGTTGACGATGGAAAAAGCAACGGGGATCAATCCTCAATACTTTTTAGCAATCGCGGGATCAATCACTGGGTTACTCAGGAATTCGCACAAGGAATGTAGAGTTTTTTTGAACTCACTAGCCTGCTTTCGAGCGTAGTCTTCTAGCCAATGAGCTAGAACATTGCCTCATATCGATCATCTTCGTTTTGCAAGTAGGGAGGGGCTACAGAGCGGAAGGTAACGATTGTGCAGAGTCTACGAGCAGGCATGCATCACTCGCTTATGCGTCAAGTCATCTAGTGATCTACTTGCCGTTGAAACTATTTGGAGACCCTAACTCATGGCTAAGGAACGTCCACCTTTAGAAGAGATGACTCTGCGGCAGCTACGTAAAGTGGCTAGCGAATGCAATATTTCTCGCTATAGCCGCATGCGTAAAGATCAGCTGCTAGCAGCGATTCAAGAAGTGCAACGCACCAAGTTTTCTCTCAGTCCATCTCGCACGCTGGAGGCACAAGAAGAAGTGGAAGCAGCAAAGTTTGATGTAGGTCAAGAAGACCGTACAGGAGGTTCGCTAGCTGCCGTTGATGAAGGATTGGCCGATCTCCCTGAGGGGTATGGGGAGAGCCGCATTGTTCTGATGCCTCGTGACCCACAGTGGGCTTACACCTATTGGGATATCCCCAATGAGCACAAGGAAGACTTGCGCCGTCAAGGTGGTCAACAACTGGCTCTGCGTCTTTATGATGTGACAGATGTAAGCCTGGAATACCAAAGCCCCCACAGCATTCAAGAGTATCCCAGCGATGAATTGGCGCGTGAGTGGTATTTACCCGTTCCAGTCAGCGATCGCGACTATGTCGTAGATATCGGTTATCGTTGTGCGGATGGTCGCTGGTTGGTGTTGGCGCGTTCTGCTCCGGTGCGGGTGCCTCCCGTGTATCCCTCTGACTGGATTGAAGATCAGTTCATCTCACTCGGCTGGGAAGAAGATCTACGCGGTAAGACCTTCCTAGAGCTAATTCCACCTGCTAAGCGAGCTGCAGCGGCTCCAACTGGCTACGATGCAGGTGCCGCGATCGATGCTGCTGGCAACCCCATCTACGACGCCATCTTCGGTATGGCGCAAACGACGGAAGCTCAGCGGGTCGCGGGTTCGCTCTACGGCTCGATGCAGCAAGTGCCTGTACACGAGCAAGCAGTTAGCTCTTATGTCTTCCCCTCTGGTGTGGGCATGTGGGCAGTCCCCACGGCTTCTGGCTTGAATATGTCTGGTGTCGGCATGTCTGGAGCTGGCTTCGCTTCCGCCCCTCCCATTCGCCCTCGTCAGTTCTGGCTAGTTGCGGATGCAGAACTAATTGTCTATGGTGCCACCGAACCCGATGCGACAGTAACGATTGGTGGTCGCCCCATCAAGCTCAACCCAGACGGCACGTTCCGCTTCCAAATGTCGTTCCAAGATGGCTTGATCGACTACCCCATCATGGCGGTGGCAGCAGATGGCGAACAAACGCGATCGATCCACATGAATTTCACTCGCGAAACGCCTTCTCGCAATACCAACACGAAGGAAGAAGCCGTTCCCGAATGGCTGTCCTAATTCCTTAAAGTTACACAAATAAAAACAAAAAAACCCTGGTCACGCGATCGGGGTTTTTTATTCTTGAAAGCTATCGCTTCCATCTCTTATACGATGTCTGATGCCAGTTCTTTGTGCCTAACTACCTATCAAGGGATCTTAAGCTGATTCACGAGTCTAAAATGCCAAAAAATATGCTCACCTAAATATCTACATTGGCAAACTATACAGAAAAGCACACCTAAATATCCTAATCTAGGATTTTAGATGGGATAAATACATGCAGTAAATAGTTAGTCTTCAAAAATAAGAAATCTCGGAAAGAGAGATATGGAAGTTTATTTTGAGAAACCTATCGGTAACGGAACCTTTGCTGATGTCTGGTTAGGAACTGATGAGATAGGGCGAAGTGTTGCGATCAAGGTTTTGCGAGAAAGTAAAAATGTTTCTACGGTGCTTCAACATGCTCAGGCATTAGTGAGAGCAAAACATCCCAATGTTGTAGAAATATATTCGATTGAAAAGTTACAAGTTCTAGGCCAAGGTAAAGAACAATGCATTGTAATGGAATATGTGAATGGATGCACTCTAGCTGAGAAATTTTGTGTCGACTTGGAGCTTAAAGAAGCGTTTGATATTGGCAAGGCAATAATTTCTGGAGTTCAATATATTCATGCTCAAGGATTAGCTCATATGGATCTCCATGGTGAGAATATATTAATAACAAAAGAAGGAGACGTTAAAATTATCGATATTATGTATATGAGCTCTTTGTCAGAAGCTTCTGACAAAGTAAGATTTAATTGTCTGAGTTCTGATACAAAGCAGTTAATAGAGCTTCTAAGCCAGTTGCTGACAAATTCTCCTTTTGGAAAAGAAGCCAAGTCTTACTTTTTAGAAAGTTTAGATGACCAGATTAACTTAAATGATATCAGACGAAATTATTTTGATATTTTTACGATTGTTAGTGAAGAAATTGAATATATGATCGATTTTTTAAAGGTAAATCCAGTGAAACTGAAGCTTTATAAATTTAGAGCCGAATGTGAAAGTGACACTAATTCACTACAGAATATTCTAAAAGAAGAGGCTGTAAGTATAAGTAAGTCAAAGCAATATTTTCCTGATGTAGAGGTTAGATTGGTTACAACCCTTACTTTAGACGAGATTCGACAAAAAATGAGAGCAATAGAGGATTCTCATGTGATGATCCAGACTATTTCTCATCATTTAGACTATACAGGCAAAAGAGACTACGACCTTATATAATTCCGTACTCAAAGAAGCAAAGATAAATATTTATCTATTAAGAAGTGCAGATAGCCAAAGTCATTAAGCGCTACTCAATACTACAGCGATCATCAATCTTCTAAATTAGGTTGCTACAAAATAAGTGCACTATTTCACAGAAGACCATGGTTAGGTACGATCGCTGGGTGATAGAGAGCGATGCAGTAGTTTTTGATGAATTGTCCCAGGCGCGATCGCTGGGCTGCGAGGTTGTGAAGGGCGATCGTAGTAGTTTTTGATGAATTGTCCCAGGCGCGATCGCTAGGTTGTGGGCTAGTAAAGAGCGATCGCACAACTCCACCGTTATGCCACCAAACTAGCTGCTGAGCGTAGTATTGCTGCTGCTCGTAATCATGTGTGGAGATGCATATAAATGCAGACATAGTTCTATCCAAAGGAGTATGTAGAACGTATGTTAAATATTCTATACAAAGAAGGGCGTAAAGAAAATTCATTAAATTAGCCAGCCTAACTACATAGTTAGGGTTTCAGTCCAAATAAATAGTTGGTTTGTCTGGAGCATCTACGTCAATTTTGCGTTGAGAGATGTCTGAAGTTGTCTAACTAAACTTTGGAGCTTTGAAACAATGAGCAGTTTTCAGCATTTTTTGATTACACGAATCAATATAGATTGGAATATCTCCAAACCGCGATCGCAGCAAGAGCGAAATAACATAGATTTCTTAAAATACAGATTAGATATTTTTGAGAAAACTTGCTATCCATCTGTTAAGGCACAAACAGAAAAAAAGTTCACTTGGCTAATACTTCTGGACGCTGAATTGCCAAGCATGTTCAGAGAACGAATTCAAAGTTATTGCTCTCATTCTAATATTGAAATTCTACCTGTCTATATCAGTAGCAAAGAAAATTGTCTGAGTGAGTTGAAAGCGGCGATCTCTGAAAAAACTTTAAAAACAACTACACACATTATCACTACTAACCTGGATAGTGACGATGCTGTATCCCGAAAATTTATTTCCACTATACAAAATCAGTTTCGGGAGCAAGATTCTGAGTTTATTAATTTTCCCTTTGGCTATTTATATCAATTAAAAGAGCAAAAGGCTTTTCTGCGAGAGTGGCTAACTGCACCATGCTACACCTTGATTGAGGATCATAAGAATTTTGAAACTGTCTTGAAGTATGGTCATGATCAAATCTCAAACTATAAGGTTTATCATGTGTTTACAACTCCTTTGTGGTTAATGACCGCTCACAATATGAATGTGAGAACAAAGTTTGATGTTGCTGCTGCATGGCAACCTACAAATAGAGTCAGTGAAGAGTTTTGCATAAATCTTGAGTTGCCGAAGAAAAGATTGTTAGAAAGTTCTAAAGAATTTTTCACAGAATCTTTGAATGTAGTTTTGTCGAGGCGAAGTTGGGATACTCCAAAAGTTAAATTCAGAAAAATAGTAAATATTTTTTCCCCATTTCTGATCCGTTTGGCTAGAAGAGCCCAATACTCGCAAAAAAATCAAAGTCTTTCATCGTAAGGTGCTTTTATTCAATCCGAGTCTATATCGTGAGTTCTAAGCTTGGTTGTTGTTTTGGCTCTTGTGAAGGCGATCGCAAAGCTATAGAGCAAGCTACAGGAATTGTTTGAGGAGAACTATGATTAGGGGTGATCGCCAAGTTGTGGAAGGCGATCGCTAACAAAACTGCCAACAGGTGAATCAGTGTTAAATGTAGGCTTTGATGCGGGTTGCAGTCTAACTCCTGCTCTAGAGGAACAATCATCTTTGGAGTTGGGCCTGACTCCAGCAACTGACCAGCGTTGGGGTAAAGGAGCACAAGTGTGCTTTAGTACTGCGTCCTGCTCGTTGGGGTTACTGCTGGTTGCGGCCACGCCAAAAGGTTTGTGTTCCGTTGCGCTGGGTGACTCACAGGAGAAGCTGGTAGCTGCCTTACGCCAAGATTTTCCTGCGGCTAACATTCATGCAGATGATTCACATCTGCAAGCTTGGAGTGCATCACTTCTGAGACACTTAGTAGGGCAGGAACCGCGCCTAGATTTACCTTTGGATATCCCAGCCACAGCGTTTCAGTGGCGCGTTTGGCAGATTCTGCGTTCCATTAACTACGGTGACACTCGCTCCTACTCACAAGTGGCCGAAATGATGGGGCAACCACAAGCAGTGCGGGCAGTGGCGCGGGCTTGTGCAACTAATCCGGTAGCGCTGGTGGTGCCATGCCATCGAGTGGTGCGAAGTGATGGTTCGCTGGGTGGTTTTCGTTGGGGCTTAGAACGTAAACAGGCGTTGCTGGCTCAAGAACGTCAGTATTTGTAGCGCTCAGAATTTTCTTAGTTGTCACTGCTGGAGTGAATCATCCACAGGATCTTTTGAGGCTCACTATAATAGGGGCGATCGCACTCAAGGCTACTAATAGCCAATACAGCTTTGAAAAGCCAATATTTTCAGACCTGGCAATCACTGGTGCTAGGGATTATCGCTACAGTTTTAGTCTTAGTCAGTTTCAATTCTTTTATTGTCATCAATCCTGGTGAAGCAGGAGTACTGAGCATTTTGGGTAAGGCCAAAGATGGAGTACTCGAAGAAGGATTGCACTTCAAACCGCCTCTGGTTTCCCAAGTGGCGATCTACGACCTAACGGTACAGAAATTTGAAGTGCCTGCCCAAAGCTCTACGCGGGATCTGCAAGACTTATCGGCCCGCTTTGCCATCAACTTTCGGATTGATCCAGCCGAAGTAGTGGAGATTCGGCGTAAGCAAGGCACCTTGGCAAACATTGTCTCCAAAATCATTGCGCCGCAAACTCAAGAATCCTTCAAGATTGCGGCAGCGAGAAGAACAGTCGAAGAAGCTATTACCAAGCGCAATGACCTCAAAGAAGACTTCGACACAGCCCTGGGTCAGCGATTGGAAAAGTACGGCATTTTGGTGATCGATACGAGCGTGGTAGATCTTACCTTCTCACCAGAGTTTGCCAGAGCCGTAGAGGAAAAGCAGATCGCGGAGCAACGGGCACAGCGAGCTGTATATGTGGCGCAAGAAGCCGAGCAAGAAGCCCAAGCAGACATCAACCGGGCGCGAGGCCGAGCCGAAGCCCAACGCCTACTAGCCGAAACTCTCAAAGCGGAAGGAGGCCAGCTCGTGCTTCAAAAAGAAGCGATCGAAGCTTGGCGACAGGGTGGCTCTCAAATGCCTGAAGTGTTAGTCATGGGTGACAAGGGAAATAACGTCCCCTTCTTGTTCAACCTAGGTAATTTACAGCAAGCACCCAAACTTAGATCGGAAGGCACTTAGCGCCTAAAAATGGTCTGTAGCGTGTTCGTCAGTTCCTCATGCGTGTAAGGCTGATTGAGCACGGCCTTAATATTGCTTCTTAGCTCAGTACTGACGAGATCAGGGAGTGGCTTGTCAGTGCTGACAACAACCCAAACCTGCGAGTTGATTTTGTGCAATGCCTGAATCACGGTGGGGCCATCGAGTTCTGGAACGGCCATATCGATCACCACTAAGCAAATCTCAGACCAGTGATGAGCATAGAGGGCGATCGCTTCAATGCCATCACCTGCCGTTAAAACCTGATAACCACAACTCTCCAGCAGGGTTTTGCTCATCTCACGAGCATCTGAATTGCCCTCAACCACCAAAATTAAGCTACTTTCGGTGCTGAGTAGGGGTGAATTATTGCCGGGGGTAGGACGAGGAATGCCAGGCAAATACACCTTGAATTGTGACCCTTTACCGACAGCACTGGATACATCTACGGCTCCTCCATGCCCTTTGATAATGCCTACTACTGTTGATAACCCTAAACCTGTGCCTTGACCAAAGGCTTTGGTGGTGAAGAAGGGGTCAAAAATACGGTGGAGGTTTTCTCCAGAAATCCCCAGCCCCGTATCAGCCACCGTAATCACTACATAGGGACCAGGCTTAGAGACTGGGTGCGCCCAAATATTACTCGGATCAATCCAAAGGTTGTCTGCAACTAGGCGGAGAATACCACCGTTGGGCATGGCATCTTGAGCGTTATCACAGAGACAGATTAGGGCTTGATGCAGTTGCTCAGCGTCTCCCGTAATCAGCCAAAGGTCTGTAACCGCTAGGTTAGTCCGAATTAGGATATTCCGGGGAAACTGTTGTTTAAGAGTTTGCTCAACCCCTGAAATTAATTGGTTCACGTCAATGGTTCGCTTTTCGCCCTCAATTCCCCGGACAAAATCTAGTACCTGTTGCAGCAAACTAGCACTCCGTTTGGCATTCTTCTCTAACATCACCAGGAGTTGCTGGCTCTGTTCATCTTGCAGCTTTTGAGAGAGCAGTTGGACTGCCATCAAAATGGGTGCGAGCGCATTGTTGAGATCATGGGCCAGTCCCTTAGTCACGGTGCTGATGCCCTCGAAGCGCTGAGTCCGTAAGCGTTGACTCTCTGCTTGTTTTCTCTGCGTGATGTCAGTATTGACGATCAAGATTGATTTAGGGATCTGGTTTTGCCGAATTAAAGACCAACGACTCTCAACCGTTACCTGCCTGCCGTCTTTTGTGCGTTGACACAACTCACCTTGCCACTCTCCCTGTTGATTCACCGCTTTTTGAGCAGATTGGAGGCTTGGACCCAGTTCGTCAAATAGCAATTCATCCAGGTAATGTCCGATCGCTTCATTGGCTGCCCAACCAAACAAGCGAGTTGCACCACTGTTCCAAAAGAGAATGCGGTTTTCTAGATCTAAAACCAGAATGGCATCCTGGGAATGGTTAAAGAGCAACGCATGTTCGCGAATTTGTTCTTCCGTTTGCTCGCGCTCGGTAATGTCTGCTTGGAGGCCAACAAAGTAAAGTAGTTCACCGCCCTTGGTGCACACTGGAGAAATTCTGAGTTGATTCCAGAAAGGCTGGCCATCTTTGCGGTAGTTCAGGATCGTGGTTTGGATCTCTCGGCGTTGTGCGATCGCCTGGCGAATCTGAGCGACTGTGTTGGGGGCAGTGCCTTCGCCTTGCAAAAAGCGGCAGTTACGACCCAAAGCTTCTGTGGCAGAGTAGCCCGTAATTCGAGAGAAAGCAGGATTGGTGTAAATAATTGGATTATCGTTCTGGTTAGGATCGCTCAATAAGATGCCATCCGAGGCAGAGTTGATCGCCTGAGCAAAGTTGACATTGGCGATCGCCATTGCCGCCTCTCTATCCACTTCAGCCGCGTTGGTTGCTTGGGGTTGCATCCAGCCCCCCCCGCCTAACAACTCCTGCTGAACTCTTAGCCAATAAGTATTGAAAAAATCTGCTAGCCGAGGCTCTTGCTCAACCAAAGTCGCAAAATTTTCTTGAAAGCGTCTGTCAGCTTCATAGGTGACATCCGGGTGAGCTTTCATCCATTCATGGCTAGTCTTGATGTAAGCAATGAAGGTGACAAGATAGTGATAATTCTCATTGCCTAAAAGCTGGCGCAGTTCTCGACGGCAATCTTCGGCACGGTCTGCTTGTAACGCGATAAAGATGGCACAGCACAAAAGACTTTCACTCAGAGTTGAGTTCAACTCTGAGAAAAGCTGCGCTACGTCTGCTTGTGCCGCTAGCCGATTGAGATGGCGATCGATCTCTTGTTGGTTGGGAGGCGCTAATTCAAGAAAAGCTAGAATTTCTGGCGCTTGCATGCCCAGTGCATAAAGCGAGCAACTATGGCAGATTAGGCAATACGGAACTGGACAGAAGCGGGAAAGATAACCTGAAAGTTTTTCCTTAAATAATGCGGGTAAGGGATTTTCGATATAGGCTGCGAGAGTTTGCTGCCAAAGGTTTTCTAAGATTGCTGGAGTTGCTAACGCAGGTGAGAAAAAAGGTGGAACAAATCCAAACTTCTCCTCAATTTCTGTAGAAATTTCTGTACTAGTGCGCATGAATGAGATCAAGTTTAATGAAATAAGTTTTAAAAGTAGCTAAACGAATATTTGGATAGGCTTAACCATCCAGCCTGCCGTTCAGGTCGGTTCTAAATCAGGATAACGAATACCTAAACAACTTGTACCAGTAAATAGTCCTGAGAAAAGGTGCTCCTGTATGTTTAGCTTGTTTAGCGCCCTAACTTTTGTCGCATTTTTTGCCGTACTTGAATGGCGTCTGGATAATCTGGCTTGATCTGGATGGCTTTATCAATTGAGGTCACCGCTTCATCAAAGCGCCGCAAGCTCCAAAGCGCTACACCGCGATTATTCCAAGCTTCAGCTAAGTCAGGTTTCAATGTGGTGGCTTGGTCATAGGCTGCAACTGCTTCATCAGGCCGATCTAGTAGCAGTAGTGCCGATCCTTTGTTGCTCCAAGCTTCTGCAAAGTTGGGTTTCAGGGCGATCGCTTGGTCATAGAGGGCGATCGCTTCCGAATGGCGCTTGAGCTGATCTAGAGCATAACCCTTACTCCACAAAGCTTCTGGAGATTTAGGATTACTTGCTAGCGCTTTGTCACAAGCAGTAATGGCTTCTCCGGGCCGCTGCAATTGGTTCAAGCTGTAGCAACGGCCCCATTGGGCAGCGGCGTTGGTTGAATCTTGGGCGATCGCTTGGTCATACAGAGCCAAAGCTTTCTCTGGCTGATTGGCGCTACGCAAACCATCCGCTTGTGCCAAGAGCGGGGCGATCGGAGGTTGAGCGGGGGCGGCACTGGGAGCGGTGGGAATCGGTGCCGCAGCAGGGGTTGGGGATGCGGCTTGAGGAGCGGTGGCGGGAGCAGAGGGGGCTGGAGTCGCAGCAGGAGTGGGGTTGGCGGAGGGAGAGGAAGCAGGTTGGGCGGTGGTGGCTGAAGTAGAGGCGGTCTGTGTAGCAGGCTTAGCGGTAAACAAAGCTTTGGCAACCAAGAAGGTGGCGGCGATCGCTACTAAAACTGCCAAAATCGCTTTGGGCTTCACGCTTTGGCTCTGGGTGGCACTCGGTAAAACAGCCGTAGGTATGGAACTTCTAGCCGAGGGAGAAGGTTGTGTCTCTGGGAGTGCTGTAGTCGAAGGTAGTAGATTACTCGCAGCATGAACAGGCTGATTCGCAGGCGGACCTGCTACAGCTACGGTAGGAGCGGTAACTGTAGGGGGTGTCGATTGGGCTGGGATGGCAACTGTATCTAAATCTGTATCTACATCTGCTGTATTTTCAGCGATCGGGTTAGGGCTGGGGGCAGAGACAGCGATCGCGGCTAATAATTCAGCAGGTAAAGCTTGTAACGCGGCCAAGGCGTCGCTTGCCGTCGTGTAGCGTGCCCGGAAGTCGTACCGCACCATGCGATCGAGAAGGTCTGCCAACTCAGGAGTCGCATGAGTAGCACGGTCGCGCCATTGAATTTCTCCAGTCTTGACGTCTTCACTGAGATGCCGAGGATGAACGCCTGTGAGCGCTTGAATGCCGATCATCCCGACTGCATAAAGGTCGCTACTGAAGCGAGGGTTGCCGCCTAGTTGCTCATTGGGCATGTAGCCCTGAGTGCCAATCGAAATGGTGAGATTCGTATGTCCAGACTTCGCAGTGACGATTTGGGTACTCACCTGTTTTACCGCACCAAAATCAATCAGCACGATTTTGCCATCCTGACGGCGACGCATCAGATTAGGTGGCTTAATGTCGCGGTGAATTACATTCTGCTCATGCACAAAGGCAAGCGCGTGCAAAATATCTTGTAACAATGCCAAGACTCGCGCTTCGGGCCAAGGCTGTCCAGCAATTAGCTCCTCGGAAAGGGATGCCCCATCAATAAACTCTTGCACCAAATAAAACTCTTGGTCTTCCTCGAAGTGAGCCATGAGCCGAGGAATTTGGTCATGGCTGCCAAGCTGGTAGAGCACTTTGGCCTCGGTATCAAACAACCGTCTAGCTGTTTGCAGGCTGCTGGCATCGGTGACTTGAGGTTTCAGTTGCTTGACCACGCAGCAAGGATGGTCGGGCAAATGCATATCTTCTGCCAGAAACGTCTGCCCAAAACCTCCTGCTCCCAACTTGCTCAGGACTTTATAACGTCCGCCGAGGGGTTTGTCAGGGTTCGGTGATTGCAGTAACCGTAAAAGATTTAAGCCCATGCTATGCCCTGTGCCTCAAAGTCGTTGCTAGTAACCTGCCGCTAGTAAATTGAAAGTTTTCTGCGGAAAAAGTTTCAATCGAGTTACCCATGCTTAGTCCACTGGGCAATGATCGCTTTCCTGTTCCAATGCGCATTTCAGGCTCGATGGTTTATCATACCGACGGTAATCAAGTAGTATTCCACCCGTTAGCTTTGTTGATTTGGGTTGTTTGCGGTGGCCTTTGCCTAGTCCAACAACCCCACAAATCCAAGGTGGTGAAGTAGTAGGAACTAGCTGCTAGAAGGCGTGCCATGTCTACTGATGAGTCTGTGTATGTACAACTAGTTTGGGAAGACACAGCAACTGGAGAGGTGCAGCAACCATTGCTCGCTGCGCCGATCGCAATTGGTCGAGAACGGGACCAAATGCCAGAAAATCTGGGCGACAAACCAATCTCCCATCTAGAGTTAGCCCACAAAGAAGTTTCGCGCTTTCACACCCTGATCACAGTCGCGAACTCTCAGCTTTATATCACCGATCGCAGTGCTAACGGTACCTTTCTGAATGGTCGGGCGATTCGTCCCGGCAGTCATCCATTTTCTAGTAAAGATACCATTCGCATCGGACCCTACAAAATTATCGCTACGGTCATGGGGGAAGGTGACCCCAACGCCACCGCTCTGAACCGAGAGCGCACTCATTTTGACCAACAGCCCAGCGCTCTGCACAAAAACACGATGGTAATTTGGCTGATCGGCGGTATTGTGCTGTTGTTGATGGGAGTAGGAGCTTGGGGCTTAGTCAGCACGTTGCTAGAGCGATCGCGGCCCCAAGTCCCAGAAACCCCTGCCCCCACTCGTCCTGCTCCTAATTCGTGAGGATTCTCTGATGACTGCTCCGAAGCCTACGTTTTGCTGCCTGCGATCGCATGACTCAAGGCTGCAACGAGCGTGGCAAGGATGGCGGCGACGGCTCGTATGGCACGATGGGCGATCGCGGCGGGTGCAACGGCGCTGGGGTTGGCTGTGGTTAGGGTTGCTGACCTGCTGGCTAACGCTCTGGCTCACATTCATCCCCAGCTCAGGGTTGGCTCAGACCAGCTCTAGTAACCGAGCTGCCCAATCCCCTGTGGTGCTCGATGGTCGGGTGTTGTTTCAAGTTGGTAATTTTGGCAATTTCACTGCCTTGGAGCGGGCAGCGATCGTCAATGCGGCGCTAGAGCAGGAAGTGCGCTCTCCTCAACCCGCCGTGATTGAGGTAGCCGAAGAAAATCAACAAACTATTATTCGTAGCCAACCCAACGATCGCACCTTGCTTACCGTCACCGAGCGGGATGTGTTGCAAGGCACGAACCCAGTCAGTCAAGGCCGATTTTGGAGCCGTTTGATTGAGGCGGCAGTACGGCAAGGCCAGCTAGAGCGTGGTTCTGCTTATTTTCAGCAAGCTTTGGTATTTAGCTCAGTTGTGTTGTTAGGCGCGATCGCCATCCAGCTAATTTTATGGGTGGGTGAACGTTTCTTAGTCCGGCAGTTAGCTCGGCATCTAGGGCATCCTGCTTCGTCTCTCCATCCTTGGGAGCAGCCTGCTAAATTGTTGCTGCACTTAGCCTTAATCGGCTTGCAGGCAGGGCTTTGGACTGCGGTGGCCTGGTACGTGACAGATCTCTTTCCTGAAGCTCGCAGTTGGCGCTATCGTCTGTTTAATTTCTTGACCGTGCCTGTGGTCAGCTTAGGCGAGAGTAACTATTCAGCGCTGCAACTGTTGTTGCTCCTAGCCTTTACATCAGGATTGTGGTTTGCCGTCAGCGGCCTAACTCGCCTGTTTCGGTTCTACGTCCTCGCTCGGACGGGCGCTGAACCACGAGTGCAAGAACTGCTCGCTGTCTTAACCCAGTACGTCATGACCTTCTTAGGCTTGATTGTGCTGCTGCAAATCTGGGGTTTAGATGTCCGTTCTTTAGCCATTCTGGCCAGCGTCCTGGGGGTGGGGATTGGCTTCGGCGTTCAGAACATCACCAACAACTTCATCAGTGGTCTGATCATCACGTTAGAGCGACCGATCCAAGTCGGCGATCTGATTAAAGTCAATGAGCTATTGGGCACGGTGAAACGGATTGGGGCCCGGAGCACAGAGATTAGTACCTTCGACCAAGTAACGATTATTGTGCCCAACTCTCGTTTCTTGGAGAGTGAGGTAATCAATTGGAGCCACGGTGATCCAGTTTCGCGATTGAAGCTGGCTGTAGGAGTTGCCTACGGCTCAGACATCGAGCAGGTGCAGGCAGCGCTCTTGGAGGCGGCCAAGAGCCATCCCGAGGTGTTGGTGAAACCGCAGCCCGAAGTTTGGTTTCAAGGCTTTGGCGACAATTCTTTGAACTTTGAGTTGCTGGTGTGGACTGGAGAGCCGAAAAAACAGTTTCGAGTCAAAAGCGATATTTACTACCGCATTGAAGCTTCGCTGCGCCGCAATGAGATTGAAATTCCGTTTCCGCAGCGAGATCTGCATGTGCGATCGCCCGAACTCAAGCAGTTGTTGGCCTCGTTGCAACCACCGCCGTTCCCGTCCTGGAAACCCCAGCGATCAATCTCAAACGGAAATAAATCTAGCGATCGCCCCATTTCCACTTTGCCTGAATCCACCGATGGATTTACTGGAGCTGCTGTCACCATGCTCGCCCTTGACGACTCCAGCCACTCAGATCTGGACACCTTAATCACAACGATACGAGGGCCAGCAGGACTCAAAATTCAAGACCGTCGCTATCGTCTGAATCTTTATCCTGCCTGCTTCACAGGAGCCGAAGCGGTGGAGTGGTTTGTGCAAACCCAAAACTGTACCCGTGAGGCAGCGATTCGGCTAGGCCAAAGCTTGATCGAGCAAGGTGTGATTCACCACGTCTTAGATGAGCGTCCGTTTGAAGATGGCTATGTTTTCTATCGCTTTTATGCCGATGAAGAAAATGCCAATGCGGAGAATGCTGATGGAGAGAATACCGATGAGACAGAAATCAGCGATTGTTGAGTCGTTTATCCACTAAGAACCAGGATGTTTAAACCCTTAGTTTTGCTGGATCACGATGGAGGCGTTGATGATTATCTGTCAACCCTGCTACTGATGACGATGGGGCACCTACACCCTTTAGGAGTCGTGGTGACACCAGCCGATTGCTACATTCAGCCTGCCGTTAGTGCTACGCGCAAAATTATCGATCTGGCGGGTCGGGAGGAAGTTCCGGTGGCAGTCAGTACAGTCCGAGGCATCAATCCCTTTCCCCGCCTCTATCGGCGAGATTCGTGGATTGTAGATCACTTGCCCATTTTGAATGAGGCAGAAACCATCCAAACGCCTTTAGTACCCGAGTCAGGACAGGCCTTTATGGTGCGATCGCTGAAGGAGGCTCCAGAACCAGTAACGCTGTTGGTCACAGGGCCATTAACCACAGTCGCGATCGCCCTAGATACTGCTCCAGACATCGAAGCCAAAATCAAGGAGATTGTCTGGATGGGCGGTGCGGTACACGTGCCAGGCAACGTGGAGAAATCGATCGAACCGGGTCAGGACGGCTCAGCCGAATGGAATGCTTACTGGGACCCGATTGCTGTCGATCGCGTTTGGCGCAGCAATATTCCCATCGTGCTGTGTTCCTTAGACATCACCAATCAAGTGCCTGTCACCTCAGAGTTTGCTCACCGTCTCGCCAAGCAACGCAAATATCGACTCTCCGACTTCGCCGGGCAATGCTACGCCTTAGTGATTCCGCAGGATTACTACTTCTGGGATGTCCTCGCGACAGCTTATCTGGCTCATCCAGAATTCTATGAGCTCCAAGAAGTCGAAACGGCGATCGCCACCACCGGACCCAGCCAAGGCCGCACCCAACTATCCCCCGGAGGCCGCAAAATCCGCATGATGACTCAAGTTGATCGCGATCGCTTCTACACTTACATCCTCCAGCAGTGGTCCCGCTAGCCTAGTGAGCCAGCAAGTTTAGTAAGCCAGCAATTAGATGCTGAGATAGCTACGTAGGCTAGCGGCGAAAGCTTCAAGGCTAAAATTTCATCAAACCGGAAATAGAGATGAAGATTCAGCAAAGTTACGGGAAATTACTGAGCTTCTGAGAGTTGAGACTTCTATATTGAGGGCAGGCTAATACCTTTCTAGGAATCATACAAACATAGCTGAGGTTTCTCAGCTTGTCCTTCTAGGTAATAGTTTCAGGGTTTAAGTCCCAGAGCCATGCTTGCTTGCAAGTGCAGTTCTGTCATTCCAGATGCCATTCACCGTGCTAGGACTATGACTGATCAAAAACTAAGCAGAACAGTAGTACTTCAACCTCAGGGCCGTTTAGACCTTGAAGGTAGTGTAGCCCTACAACGCCAAATCGCGGCGATCGCATCCGAGCGTCATAGCTGCTGGATCCTCGATCTGACCGACGTTGAATTTATTGACAGTTCTGGATTAGTGGCATTAATTACCGGACTCAACACTGCAAACGAGTGTAATTGCCGCCTGATTATTTGTAATTTGCAGGCTTCGGTGAAGCTGATCCTTGAAATCACTCAGCTCGACCAAGTCTTCGAGATTGTGGAAGAAATTGAAACTTTATTTGCTGAACTGCCCCCGGTGATGAAGCTAGTTGCAGCAAAATCAGCGCCGTCTAAGACTTCTGGGCCTGTAGCAGCTTAGGTCGGTTCGCCGCTATAGATTTGGTATCGGGCTGAAGCGGGCACGACTAAATCTAGGATGGGTTGACCTGTAAGGCAGCGCCAATGGCAGGCAAAGAGGTCAGGAGTTTGCACACCCAAACTCGCGATCGCAGGTGCGGCTGGAAACGGCCAAAGTCGATCAAAGCAAATTGCTTGCCCCTGAAACCCAAATTGGAGCAGGTAGGTAGCGGGAGGAGCGGATAACATCTGCAAAAGCCGATAGCCTAACTCATAGAGTTGTTGCCGCCAAGCATCAGACAAATGGCAGGGTTGAGAATAGCCAAGTGGAGGAGTATTGAAGGATTCCTCAAAAACTTGTTCGTTCGTTAGGGTAATGGCCTCCCCATAAAGGGGGCCTTTTTTTGTGTAGACAATAGGTAGCCAATAGCAACCTTGTCCTATAGAGCATCCCAATTGCTGCTCTACCAGTTGCTGCAAACCGTCAACGTCTCGGCACTGCTGGTAGATGGTTTGTCTTGCCCAAGTAAAAGTATTCGGTAAATTAAGAGTTAACGGACACAACAGTAAAGACTCAAATTTTTTAGCTCCCACACCTACATCTGGTAACGAAGCGTTAACAATGGCTTCTAGGTGTAGTAGCTGAGTCACTGAGCAAACTTGGATGTTGTGAATGACCGAAATAGACTGAGCCGAGTTGTCAAGATGAGATCGGCTTGTAGATGACCCTGTCGCTTCAGTTAAAATGGCTTGCTTTAAGGCCGCAACCATTCTTGCAGTGGTAGACGGAGATGTAACTGGTTGCCTAGATGCATCAATTTCAGCATCTACTACAATTACAACCTCACGCATTAGCCAAAGTTGGGCAAAGTAGCAGAACCTGGTCGAGGAAAGCTAGGCAAATCCAAACCGGAGGCACGCCGAGTTCTCACTGCTAAGCGATAGCTGACGCTTTGCAACTCAGCGTGAAGTTGGCGGTTTTCTCGTTGCAGCATCGCCAGCTTTTCCTTTACCGGAGCAATGCGCTCAGCAAACTTTTCTCGGTAAACTCGCGGGAGTTCCTGCACCACTTGCTCCAACATACGGCTGCGATCGGTCAGTTCTTGCACCGACTGCCGTAACTGATAAATCTCTGTATCCCGTGATGTGATCTGTTCTTGGTAGAACGTAACTTGCTGCTCTACACCCTGTAATTGCTCACGTAAGGCCCGAATCTCAGTCATATGACGCTCAGAGGCCTCCGGGCTAGGCATAAAGCCTGTATTGCCCTTTACCAACCGGAACAGTTCCTGAGACAACTGCTGCACCAGTTGGTCTCTCATCTGCAATTCTTCACGCAGATGAGCCACTTCTGCTTGCACTTCTTGAAAATTGCCTGTATCCATCGGGGTCACGTTTTTGCAGCTCCAACTAAGTTGTCTTGCCAAATACGAGGACTCGACTGCCGCCGAATGTCTCGCCAAATTGCTGTTGCAGCTAATGTACCATCTGCGACCGCAATTGACACCTGATTCAACCCTTCCTTTAAGTCCCCCACGGCAAAAACGCGAGGGTGGGTAGTGCGGCACATGGAGTCAGTTTTTAGATTGCCTCCGTTCCACTCCAAATCCAAGTTTTTCAGGTACTCACTTTGGTAATGGGAACCCATCGCAATCAGGCCTGTCTCAAGTTCAATCACTGAACCATCAGACAACTCAACCCCATTCATTTCGTGGTCATGGCCCAGAAAGCGTTGAATGGGAGTTTCAATCAAAGGGTAGCCATGCTCTTGAAGTTTCTGACGCATTTCTGGACTCACGTCAAACAAGCCCTGCGTAAAGACGCTGATGTAGGGAGTAAACCAATTTAAGACAAAAGCGGTGTTGATGGCCGCTTCTGAAGCGACGAAGAGACCACATTTCTTATCAGCCATTTCGTAGCCATCGCAAATCATACAGACGTGCAGGTTGTAGCCCGCGTAGTCAAATACATTCTGCATGTCTTCAAATTTGGGCAAATGGTCAATAATGCCGCTCGCAGCAATCAGGTACTTGGAACGAAATACGGGGTAGACGCTGTCTTTCTTGCCAACCTTGACTTTGACGGCAAAGGTGTCGCCTTCATCCTGAAGGTCTTCAACGTAACCCGCTAAGTAATCACCTTCTAGAGATAGCAGGTGCTCTTGCCCTTGCTGTAGCAATGTTCTGCCTGGTGTGGTGGGTGGCAAACCTAAGTAATTGCGTAGGTCTTGCATCCAGAAGGAGCGACCTCGGCCTTTCTCAATCACCAGACAAGAGAGGCGATAGCGTTGTAAGTAGATTGCTGCGGAAAGGCCACCTACCCCGCCTCCGACGATGATGACGTCATAAACGTGATCTAGCTTTTGATCTAAATTCTTTTTGGAAAGCTTCATCGGCCTACTCAGTGATCTAGAGACATTAGCGACTGCCTTATAGCCAGTCTAATTCAAAGCTTGGGTAGATATGGGAAAAGACTAGAGAGTCAATGATGTCCAACTCTCCAGTCTTTATTTAGAACTTGAACCCGATTTTATGATTAGGCTCTTAGCTTAGGTGTGTAAGCCGCTAAATCTGTCCCTACTACGCTTCAGTTTCTTCAGCGGGAGCTGCTTCATTTGTCACTTCTTGCTTAACGGTGAGGTAGCGAACTACTTCTTCGCTCAGACGCATGGCTCTCTCTAGAACTGCGATCGCGCCACCGGGGCCACTGTAGTTCATTTGCACGTAAACACCTTCACGCTGTTTTTTGATTTCGTAGGCGAGGCGGCGCTTACCACGATGCTGAGTTTCCAGTAGCTCGGCACCTTGCTCCCGTAAAATATTCTGATACTTGCTGATTGCCTGATCGGTTAGCTCTTCGCCCAAGTCAGGACGCAAAATATACATTGTCTCGTAAATGTAGCTCATGCCAAAAATCTCCTTGTGGACTGTCAGGCTTCCTCAAACTGCTCCGAAAGGGCAACTAAAGAAGCAAGGAATGGTGAGCAACTGCTGTATAAACTTATGACGCAAAGGTCAAGCTTGACGAGCAGGTGCCATAAAATACGTGAGTGCGTTGAATGCACAATCATCCATTATCTCAGACTTGGGCCAGAATGTTGAATAGTTGCTCAGCAATTTGTGTTAAAAGCCGTCCTGAGGTTGAATAGTTAACCAAGCTGGCTTGCTTTAATAAACACTCAGGGATTACACAGCGGGGTACAAGTCACTCCTATGGCACAGCGCTATGTCCGAGTTCAAACACCTGAAGGCCAAATTTACTACGGCTTGTTGCAGCTAAACCGAGGCGTACAGGTGCTAGATGCACCTCCCTGGTTAAAAGGGCAACCCACTGATCTAGAGCTAAAGCCAGACAGCTATCAGCTTTTAGCGCCTTGTGCCCCTTCTAAGATTGTGGCGGTAGGCAAGAATTACGCTAAACATGCAGCCGAAATGGGAGGAGAAGTTCCGAAAGAACCTCTCCTGTTCTTAAAGCCCCCAACGGCTGTTACCGCAGCAGGGACAGAAATTAACTACCCCTCCCAAACTGAAAGAGTGGATTACGAAGGAGAGTTGGCTGTTGTCATCGGGGAGCGCTGTGTAGACTGCACCCCAGAGCAAGCCCAGAGCAAAATCTGGGGTTATACCATTGCTAACGATGTCACTGCTAGAGACTTGCAACGCCGAGACAGTCAATGGACAAGGGCAAAAGGGTTTGATACGTTTTGTCCTCTGGGTCCCTGGATTGTCCGGGAACTGAGCCCAGGAGCAAGGCTGCAAACCATTGTGAATGAAAACCCAGAACCTGCCCAATCGGCTTTGATTGAGCAGATGGTTTTTACTCCCGATGTACTGGTGTCTTACATCAGCCAGATCATGACGTTACTTCCAGGTGATGTGGTGCTAACCGGAACCCCAGAAGGAGTCGGACCGCTGCAAGTAGGCGATCGCGTGCGGGTAGAAATTGAAGGTATTGGTAGCCTCGACAACTGGGTAGTCGCGCGGAAAGCGGCACGTTTGTAGTTGCGAAGCTATAAGCAAGTAAGCACGGCAGCTAATAGCAGGTTAAACCCTAGGTCTTAACGCACCTGCATATACACCGCGTCTGAAATAGTGGGAATTTCGGCATAACGTCCGAATAGGGATTGAGCGACTGCGTAAACAAAGGCAGCTAAAACACCCAAGAAGACAACGTTATATAGCGTTTCTACAATTAGAGTGACTGGGATAGCTCTCACTAAGAACGGTAATACTAGACTACAAAGCATTAAAACAATATCTATCAAAATAGCCTGCATGGTATTGAAGCGAATGAAGTGATTAATTCGCTCGTTTCTAACCACGAGGAAAAACAAGGCAAAGAAAACAATGAGACCTGCAAAGGGAACGGTTTGATAGATTTGAACAATTGGCAAGATGGGCAGGAAAATCAGCTGGAGGACGGGAAATTGGCTGAACAAAAACTCACCGAATCGCAATCCATCAATGAGCGGAAGTAGGTAAGGTAAAGCTGCAAAAATGCGATCAGGAACACTGGTTGATCCGCGCCAAGTCATTGTTTGGCTCCTAAGAGTTGTCGGATAATGATTACTAAGCTCAGGATAACGCAACTCCAATCTCTGACTGGTGCTGTCTGAGCTAAAACTCAACGCCTTAAGGTTCAGACGCGCAGGCTGAAGTGAACACTGAATCTGGTAGGCGGGCGATCGCAACTAGCTGGGCGCATTAGCTAATAGATTGCGCGCTCATTCGATATTGGCGATGCGAAAACCCATCTGACATTCATATTGGTCCGGTTGGCTCTCGCTCAGTTTATGAATCGCGTGACCACAGCGCAGCCGTCCCTGATTCCAACGAGGTTGGCCGCTGCGATCTGCTAAAAGGCAACTTTGGCAAACTTGCTGAGGGGAGAGTAATTGATCACCTATCAAGATGACTAGCATTCGCTACCTCCGGTGGTTCCCCGATCCCACTGCCTGTATTTTAAGTCGTCACCAGGGGAAATGAGAGTAAAGCATACAGAGCTTAATCTGAAGTTTAGTCTCCTCACTTTTAGCTAGTAGTGTTCTTGGCATCACTTTGCCAAAACTTCTTGATCCCTCACTTCATACCCTGCGATCGCTAACGCCTCAAGACGGATCAAGCGTTGGTAACTAATAAACTGCCTTTCTCACTCTGTCCTTCGGAGTTATGATTATTGATTCAGGAAAAAATTGCCAAAGCTGGCACCATAGTAATTACTACTGAAGGGTAGCCAACCTGAGCTTGCAGCCGTTCTGACATTACTTTCACTAGGGGTTCGCTCTGTGACTCAAACTAATTTAGACTTCCTAGCCAACACTGATCCCGACATTGCTGATTTAGTCCAGCAAGAACTACAGCGCCAGCGTGATCACTTAGAGCTGATTGCGAGTGAAAACTTTACCTCTGCCGCCGTGCTAGCAGCTCAAGGTTCAGTGCTAACCAATAAGTACGCCGAGGGTTTGCCCCAAAAACGTTACTACGGTGGTTGTGAATATGTAGACCAGATCGAGCAACTCGCGATCGATCGCATCAAGCAACTCTTCGGTGCCGCTCACGCTAACGTACAGCCCCACTCAGGGGCGCAAGCCAATTTTGCTGTTTTCTTGGCTCTGCTAGAACCAGGCGACACCATTATGGGCATGGATTTGTCCCACGGTGGCCATTTAACCCACGGCTCTCCAGTTAACGTTTCTGGCAAGTGGTTCAAAGTTTGTCATTACGGCGTCAGCCAAGAAACTGAGCAACTGGACTACGACCAAATCCGCGAGTTAGCACTCCAGCATCGGCCTAAATTAATTGTCTGTGGCTACTCCGCTTATCCTCGGATTATCCAGTTCGATAAATTCCGGGCGATCGCCGATGAAGTTGGCGCTTACTTACTCGCAGACATTGCCCACATTGCTGGATTAGTTGCGACTGGACACCATCCGAATCCCCTGCCTTACTGCGATGTTGTCACCACCACCACCCACAAAACCCTGCGTGGACCCAGAGGTGGATTGATCATGACCCGCGATCCTGAACTCGGCAAAAAGTTCGATAAGGCGGTCTTCCCTGGAACTCAAGGTGGGCCTCTAGAGCATGTGATTGCGGCTAAGGCGGTGGCGTTTGGTGAAGCCCTGAAGCCAGAATTCAAAACTTATTCTGGCCAAGTGATTGAAAATGCTCAAGCTTTGGCTAGCCAGCTACAGCAACGAGGCTTCAAAATTGTTTCAGGTGGCACCGACAACCACCTGATGCTGGTAGATTTGCGCTCGATCGGCATGACTGGCAAAAGAGCAGACCAGTTGGTGAGTGGGGTTAACATCACAGCCAACAAAAATACGGTGCCTTTCGATCCAGAGTCACCGTTTGTCACCAGCGGTCTCAGACTCGGCTCCCCTGCCATGACCACTCGTGGTATGGGAACCACGGAGTTTGCGGAAATTGCCAACATCATCGCGGATCGACTGCTAAATCCTGAAGATGAGGCGATCGCCCAGGCTTGCCGTCAACGAGTCGCTACCTTGTGCGCTGGATTCCCGCTTTATCCTCATCTGAGCATTCCTGTGCCAGTTTTGGCATAGAAATTTATCTTGGCGTCCGGATTTATTCGCCTGTAACTGGCTGAAATATAGTAGACTCTGCCTGACAGTACTTTTGGCTGAACCCTACTCTATTTTCCTGATGCCATACCAGCTCTATCACCTGGTTGCATTTCTCGTCTCCGCCCTCATCGTCCTCTGGAGTACGCCAATTGTTAGAAAAATTGGCCTCAAAAGTGGACGAGTAGACCTCCCTGGCGATCGCAAGGTTCATCAACGACCCATGGTTCGCTTGGGAGGTGTTTCTATTTTCGCAGGCACCCTCGTTGCCCTGCTGATTGTTTGGTGGACGGGCGGATTCGGTCTGCTTCCCCCTGACAAAGAATATGAAGTTTGGGGAGTCACCATTGGTGGTTTAGCCTTTTTCTTAATTGGCTTGACCGATGACCTAATTGGTCTGTCGCCCCTGACCCGCCTAATTGTGCAAGCCGTTGTTGCTGGCTTAGCCTGGAAGGTGGGTGTACAGATTGAATTTCTCTCTATTCCTTTCGACGGTCTAGTTTCTCTACCCGATTGGATCAGCCTACCCATCACCGTGATCTGGTTGGTGGGCATGGCCAATGCAATTAATTGGATTGATGGTTTGGATGGCTTAGCGGCAGGAGTTTCCGGGATTGCTGCCGTAGTCATGCTGGTTGCAAGTTTATTCATGAACCAACCCGCTGCTGCCTTAATTGCGGCTGCCTTAGCAGGAGGTGCTCTGGGCTTTCTGCGCTACAACTTTAATCCCGCTCAGATCTTTATGGGTGATGGGGGAGCCTACTTCATCGGTTTCACCCTCGCTGGGGTAGGTGTCATCGGCTTGGTTAAGAGTGTCACTACTGTCGCGGTCGTGTTGCCCTACCTAATTTTGGCCGTGCCTATTCTGGATATGTCGGCGGTAATTTTAGATCGCCTACGGAGTGGTAAGTCTCCTTTTGTGGCTGATAAGCGCCATTTGCACCATCGGCTGTTGCAAGCAGGACTCTCACATCGCTTAACGGTTTTATTTATTTACTCGTTAACTTTGTGGGTTGGGAGTATTGCCCTGGCTGTTTCTGGCATGCCCAGTGGTATTGCTTATGCCTTCGGTGCGACTGCGCTGCTGAGTTACACCAGTTGGCAAGTACGCAAGCAAGCGCGAGCCCGTTAACCAAATTTGCACCTAGCAGGTTTTGGCTGTGCTCAGCCTAAGCACCAATCACAACTAAAAATAGTGGCTAACTGCTGAAGTTTTATAGAGGAATGTCTATGAGTCTGAGTGCTGAAGTGATTTGTGTTGGCACTGAGCTGCTCTTGGGAGATATTCTGAACACGAACGCGCAATTTTTAGCGCAGCAGTTAGCTCAGCTAGGGATTCCCCACTACTATCAGACTGTAGTGGGAGATAATCCCCTCCGCCTCAAAAAAGTTTTAGCTATTGCCTGTGAGCGATCGCGCCTGATCATCCTCACTGGAGGTTTGGGACCAACGCCTGACGACCTCACTATCGAGACGCTAGCCGACTTCTTTGATGTGCCGCTGGTCGAGCATCCAGAAATTCTTGAAGATATTACCCAGAAATATGCGCGTCGGGGGCGGCAGATGTCTCCGAGCAACCGGAAGCAAGCTTTGTTGCCAGAGGGGGCTGAAGTGCTCCCTAATTCCTCAGGCAGTGCTCCAGGAGTCATCTGGCAACCCCGCACAGGCCTGACGATTCTTACCTTTCCGGGAGTGCCCTCGGAAATGCAGTTGATGTGGCAAGAAACGGCAGTGCCTTACCTGCGACAACAAGGCTGGGGACAAGAAATTATTCACAGCCGCATGCTGAAATTTTGGGGCATTGCTGAATCAGCCCTGGCTGAGAAAGTCGCGCCGTTTCTGGATTTAGGCAATCCCACAGTCGCGCCTTATGCCAATCACGGAGAAGTGAAGTTGCGGATTGCAGCACGGGCAGAGTCGGAAGCAATAGCACGCCAATTAATCGAACCTGTAGAGCACCAACTGCGCCAAATTGGTGGATTAGATTATTATGGTGCTGATGAAGACAGCTTAGCGTCAGTGGTAGGCGAGTACTTACAAACTGCTCATGAGACCCTGAGTACAGCTGAATCTTGCACAGGCGGTGGACTGGGCCAAATGCTTACCAGCATCCCTGGCAGCTCAAATTATTTCATGGGTGGGGTCATTTCCTATGACAACCAAGCCAAGATTTCGCTGTTGGGTGTGAACGCGCAAGACCTAGCACAGCACGGAGCGGTGAGCCATACGATCGCTAAGCAAATGGCTGCTGGGGTGCGATCGCGCTTAGGCACGACTTGGGGACTCAGCATTACAGGCATTGCGGGGCCTGGAGGCGGTACTGCCTCTAAACCTGTTGGCTTAGTCTATATTGGGCTTGCAGGCCCCCAGGATGAAATAGAGAGCTACGAATATCAATTTGGCTCCTTCCGGGGGCGGAGTTGGATTCAACGAATTAGCGCTTGTACTGCCCTGGATCAATTGCGGCGTAAGCTTCTAACGCGATCGCTGCTAAAAGACTCAGCTTTTTAAGGATTTGCAATTCTGGCCTTGATCATTTTTGATCATTGGTTATGATCAAGTAAAGAAAACCCTCTGTTAACTTAGCCGCTATTTTTGTCTTTGGAGCAAAAGCTGTAGGCTAACTAGAAGGAGCTACTGGTTTAATGGATTTGATTGACAAAGTCCTAGAAAAGCTAAAAGAGTTAGTTGGTAAGCTAATTGATGCTCTGCTGGGGCCAGAAGCTCAGCCAGAGCCAGAGCCAATTCCAATTCCCGTTAACGATCGCCGTCGTTAATGTCAACCTTTAAAAGCATAGGTTGATGCGCTTGCTAAGCGTTTTAGTTCTGCATGGGCCTAACCTAAATCTCCTGGGGCAACGTGAACCAGGGATCTATGGTCGTGTGACCCTAGATGCAATTAACCGTTCGCTAGAGCAGGAAGGGCAAGCCCTACAAGTCAAGGTCTCTACCTTGCAATCAAATCACGAGGGTGCTTTGGTTGATGCCATTCATGTTGCTCAGGGACATCATCAGGGAATTTTAATCAATGCTGGCGCGTATACCCACACAAGTGTGGCCCTACGAGATGCGATCGCCGCAGTTAATCTCCCCACCGTTGAGGTGCATCTCAGTAATATCTACCGTCGCGAAGAATTTCGACACCATTCCTTTATCGCACCCGTGGCTGTTGGGCAAATTAGTGGTTTTGGCCCTGAAAGCTACCGCTTAGGGCTACATGCCTTAGTGCATCACCTTCAGCAGCTAGCTGCCACTTGACCCCGAACTTGGTCTGAATGCTAAGTGGCAGTTGCTAACTCAGAAACCTGGATAACTTAAGCACGTAACGTAGGGCGATCGCCTCGTTGAAACATCGTCCAAGAATCCTTCAGAGCTGTAGGTGCAGGATGCTTGGCATCGTAAACAACGATGACATTGGTGAGTTCACGTCCTGGACGGACCAAAATTTTGCTGTGGCTAGCTAGTCCTAGAGAGGATCCCCCATCTAGATTCATGGCTTCGTAGCAGCCGATCGCTCGCATGATTTTGGCTTCTCGCTCTAAAGATAAGTTAGCCAGAAAGGTAACTAGAACTAATTTTTTGCCGCCGCGTGGGAAACCGATCGCAGCTCGTGACGCCACTCCCAGCACGCGCGGATCTCGAAAACCTTCTGATTTGGGGGCCAGCCAAACTTTGCCTTGTCTCAGTAACCTGGGGCCACTGGTAATCGAAAACCAATGCTCTTGCCAGTCAGGCTTGCCATCCACTCTGGCCGTTACCATTTCTGGTTCATTTCCTGCTCTTAGGCCCAAAGTGGTTCCATAGTTCTCCCAAGGGCTGTACTTGAGGAATCGACCTTCTGCCACCACGTTACCCATGACTCGCTTCTCTCCGTCAGTGCTAAAGAAGGTGCCATTCGCCACGACTGCCGCATGGGAACGAGCCACGATTCGGCCAAAAGCTTCGTCTCCGTAAGAAACGTGAGCGCTGTTGGCTATAGGAGCCCGATGAGGTAAGCCAATCGTGATGAAAGTTTTGGGGTCAGTTAAGTCGATCGTGGTTTGGTAGAAAGGAATGCCTGCGACTCGACGCCGAATCACACGAGCTGGACGCGCTGCATCCACAGATTCTACTTGGGCAAAGACTTGGGTAAGGGCCGCACTTCCTAGCGCTAAAAACGCCCGCCGGGAAAATTGACGGGGTCTATTCGCCTCGTTCTGACTTAACATTTACAACTCCTAAAGCTCCTGATTTAGGGTTCCCGCGACCCCGGGAAGCGATCGATTTCGCTATCAAGACTTAATTCCTTGCAACACACCAAGACTCAGGAGATCGGAGACTAATTTTCGTAAAGCGATCGCGCCTTCTCCTTTCAAGCTCGCGCCTGTCATCTCTCTGGGAAACCTGTTATGGTGCAAATTGTTGTGTTTCTGGTTTAGATCGCCGCCGTGGTGGCCTCCGAATTACCCAAAATTAAGTTTTTGCAGCAACCCACTGCCCCTGCTTGGGTCGAGCAAGCTCTGGCTAACTTAGATACTGTCTTGCTCGACCACTCCCACTGCGAACGCAAAGCCGCAGGCGTGGCGCTGAATCTAATGTTCCGCTATCCGTCTAACACCAAGATGGTAAAGGCTCTAACGGCGATCGCCAAAGAAGAGCTAGAGCACTTTGAGCAAGTCAATCAAATTCTGGAGCGGCGCGGCGTGCCATTGGGGCCTCTGTCTGCCCCGCCTTATGGTGCAGGGTTAAATCAGCAAATTCGCCGCACTGAACCAGAGCGTTTGCTAGATTTTCTACTGGTTTGTGGCTTGATTGAAGCCCGGAGCCACGAGCGTCTGAGCTTGTTATCGGCTCATGTTCCCGACCCAGAACTAGCGAGATTTTACAGGGCCTTGATGGCTTCAGAAGCAAGACACTATGGAGCCTATTGGGTCTTGGCGACGACCTACTATGAGCGATCGCTGGTGGAGCAACGCTTAGAAGAGTTGGCAACAGTTGAAAGTCAGTTGCTAGTGACGTTACATCCAGAACCCAGGATCCATAGCTAATGCCAAGGTGCTATCGAGATTTTGTGATTCGGTCTTGGGAACCGCGCGATCGCACTGCTGCGGCTGAGGTGATTCGTGTCGTCTTAGCGGAGTATGGTTTGGGTTGGGAGCCAGAAGGAGCCGATCGCGACGTTTTAGAAGTCGAAGCTTGCTATCAAGCAGTGGGCGGTGAATTCTGGGTGGTGGAACATCAAAATCGAGTCGTGGGGACAGTGGCCTATTATCCCGTGGATCGCGGAGAAGCGGCAGTTGAGATTCGCAAAATGTACTTGTTGCCCGAAGTGCGAGGACAAGGACTGGGCAAATATTTGTTGCACCAGTTAGAGCAAGCGATCGCCGCGCAACCGTTTCAAACTATCTGGATCGAGACTGCCAGTATTTTAGTAGAAGCAGTCAAACTCTACGAAAGCAATGGTTATCAGCCTGCAACTGGAGTTGAGACTGCTCGGTGCGATCGCGTCTATCTCAAACGGCTCCAAGATTGAACTAAGGGCGACCTAGCACGACCCCCCAGAAATAATCCTCAAATGGCCCCTCGTCTGCATCCAGCTTCATCTTTTTAGCCCACGAGTAAATATCGCAGCTAAAGTGACCGCTATCGTGCTGAAAAAACTGACCCTTCTGGATGACGATATTGCCTACAAGCGTGACCCAGTGGCTAGGGTAGGGCAATAATGGTTTTTTATTCTGCAAAAGCCCTTCCGCTGTGATCAAAGCAAACGCTACACCTCCAGCCGCAATCACATCAGCGGCTTCGGTGAGGGCTTCAAACTCGCCAAACAAATAGGTGTGGTCATACTTCACATCGCGGTAGCCGAGAATCTCGCGCACCCAACCTTTCATTTCCCAAGACTTGGTCATGCCTGACAAATTACGCATTACATCAGGCGCACCAGGATCAACTGGAAACAATAGGTTTTCGGAATCGCGTAGGGTGGAAAGCAGCATCCAATCCGCTTGCCCCATCCGCAGGCGACCTTGACTCTGGCGTAGGCGGTTCGTAGCTTCTACCCGACGAGTTTTTGACTGAAAACTGCCTACTTCATACAAGCTGCGACAAATTTCGACATAACGCACTGGCTGCTTCCGAACTAGTTCAAAGGCGATCGCAGCAGGCCCGCAAAACGGTTGACCTCCCTGATTAATTTGAAAAGGGTCAGTAATTCGCGATCGCATTTCCGCCACAACTGTCGCTTTATCCAGGTAAGGCCACATCCCTGGAGCTACGGAGCGCTCAAAGTCTGCGATCGCTTGCTGTGCTTGATCAATCAAGGCCAGATTGGGCAATGGAGCGCCTGTGGGTGGATGAGTCATGGATCGTCACTGCTTCCTTCTGGAGCGGGGAATATCTTGAAATGTCAAAAAAGCGGGTGTACCGGGTCCTACAGTGCCAGCGTCAGTGATTCCAGCTCAGGCAATTCAAACTATTCACCGCGATACAACAGACGAGACTAAAAAAGCTTTACTATTACTGAATCTACTGAATTTTCTAGTCTTGGCAAAATAAGCTTTGTTGCTTTGATTGCCTCATCCTAGACTGCTTAAACCTCAGCTATTACCATCTGCTTTGATTGCCATCTATCCCGGTAGTTTCGATCCCATTACCTTTGGCCACCTCGACATTATTCAGCGAGGGGCGAGGCTTTTTGACACGGTAATTGTGGCAGTACTACGCAACCCGAATAAAATGCCTTTGTTCACTGTAGAGGAGCGAATTGAGCAAATCCGGCAGGCAACTAGCCATATTTCTAGAGTGCAGGTGGATAGCTTTGATGGATTAGCCGTGACATATGCTCATCTTCGGCAGGCTAAAGTACTGTTGAGGGGCCTCAGGGTACTGTCCGATTTTGAGAAGGAACTCCAGATGGCTCACACAAACAAGACACTTTCGGACCAGATCGAAACAGTTTTTCTAGCAACTTCTAACGAATACAGTTTCCTAAGTAGTAGTCTGGTGAAAGAGATTGCCAAGTTTGGTGGTCCTGTCGATCATCTCGTTCCTAAACATGTTGCCCTAGATATTTACAGCCGATGTTACGCCAAGACTCATCCAGTAGCAGCCCCGACCGTGATGGACCCAATCTCCACGCTGGATCATCCCAAAGCGTAAACTCCTATGGAGATGCTGTGCGGGCAGGCAGCGTAGATATTCAACGAGAGCTGAATCGGCTAGAAGAAATGATTCTAGATAGCCCTCGTATTCCCCTGAGCCGCCGCACGCTTATTGATGAAGAGCAGTTGCTCGACCAACTGGATTTGGTGCGGCTCAACTTACCGACTGCTTTTCGAGATGCAGAAGATTTGCTGCAGCATAAAGATGACATTCTGTTGCAGACTGAGCAATATGCCCAGGAAGTCGTAGAAGCAGCAGAACGGCGGGCAGCCCAGATTCTAGATGAGTTAGGCATTATTCGGCAAGCCGAGATGGAAGCCCGACAAATTCGCCAGCGCGTGCAGCAGGAATGCGAAGCGATGCAAGAGCAGACGATGGATGAAATTGACCGCATGCGTCGTCAGGCTCAGCAAGACCTGGAGGAAATGCGACGGATGGCGATCGCGGAGTGTGAAGACATCCAAGAAGGTGCAGATGTCTATGCCGATCGCGTCCTAGGCGATATGGAGCAGCAACTGAGTGAAATGGTTCGCATTATTCGCAATGGGCGGCAGCAGTTGCACCCAGAAACCCCCGCGCCCAGACCGCAAACCCCCAGCAACCCTACGACCAATCGACCTGCCTCGCCGTCTAACAAAAAGAGCTCCTAACATCGGCTTCTAGTAATCTGTCTCCTGGGTTGTGGAGGTCCAGAATCTGGTCTAGCTATATCTGTTGATTGGGCTGCTAATGACACAGTAAAAATAAGCTAGAACTGCAACGATTTTAGAAAAATTCATCGTTTGGTTCTTTAGCTTAAATCCTGCTGTCACTTAACTGCTTATGGCCTATTAGTTAGCCTAAGCAGGAGGTTCTTATGCCTTCAGACAAATTTCGATATCAGCTACGCCAAGAAGCAGAGTACTGGCGCAGAGATGGTTTAATTGATGCGACTCAATACCAACAAATTGCCGAGCGTTATCAGTTCAACACTTTAGAAACGGCAGCCCGCAATCGCTTTACGCTGGTTTTGATTGGTCTCGGCAGCATTCTAGTCGGTTTAGCGGTCATTACCTTTGTGGCAGCCAACTGGCAGGAGTGGCCTCGATCCGTCAAGATGACGCTGTTGCTCAGTTTATTCGTAGGCGTCAATACCGCCGGATTTTACCTCTGGCGGCAGCGATACACTTTCGGTACGGAGCGCTGGCAGCAACGGCTCGGCCAAGGCTTACTACTCCTTGGAACTCTAGTTTTAGGCGCAAACTTGGCGCTAATGGCTCAGATGTTCCAGGTAAACGGACCTAGCTATGAACTCTATTTGGTGTGGGGGTTGGGAGTGATAGCGATGGCGTACAGTTTGCGCCTTACCTCCTTGGGAGTCATAGCCATGTTGCTGCTAGGGTGGGGCTACTGGCAGGCAGTCTTTAACGCGGGATCGCTAGAGCTCGGTAGCATCTGGCTACGCTGGCTATTGCAATACATGCCGCTCTGTATCGGCCTACTCGCCATTCCCCTAGCTTATTGGTGTCGTTCTCGTATCATTTTTGTGTTGGGCGCGATCGCAGTGATTTCGGCTTTTGAAGCCAACCTAAGTTCTGGAACTTTCGGTTATGGCCGCTTGCTAATCGGCACCAATTGGGCAAGGGCGATCGCCTTTACCCTGCCGCCAGCATTGCTCTGGGCTTATGACGATACCTTTTGGTTCAGGCTGGGCCAACCTCGACCGCCGAGTGCAGAGGTGCGCCGTCCTTTTCGGTTTCTAGCGCGTAGCTTAACGCTGTTGTTTCTGAGTGCGCTGCTGTACTGGCTCTCGTTCCATTGGTTTTGGGATGGCCAACCCAGCTACTACCCCGCAAGAACAACCCCAGAAATGTTTAACCCTATCTGGGTCAACACTGGAGTGCTTTTAGGTCTAACTGTATTGGAGTGGGTGTACCTCACCCGACAACTTAGAAATGATCTTCTACGCCGTCCCCTCCAACTTACGACGCCAGTCATAGCTATTTTTATTGGCATTATTGCGGTACTACCATTTTTTCCCCCTAGCGAAGAATTCAGATCAGCGATCGCCGTCTTCATCGCGAATGTGCTGTTGTTTCTGCTAGGAGCAGGCTTGATTCGGGAAGGTATTGCGGCGGGTCAACGCTCCACTTTCTGGCTTGGTATGACTTTGTTAACCCTACAAATTTTGAGTCGGCTGTTTGAGTACAGTACTGGCTTGGTGTTTAAGTCTTTCGTTCTCTTCTTGTGCGGTTTGGGGATCATTGCCATCGGTCTTTGGTTCGAGCGCTACATTCGCACGCTCAGCACCTACTATTATCCACCAGCCGATCCTAACCCAACCGAGGAGGAAAATTGATGGCACCCACTCCGTCAGCTTCTAGAACATTGCCGAGCTGGAGATTCTGGCTACCTTTGGTATGCCAAGCTGCTCTTATTCTGACGATTCCAGCTCAATCACTTCACACCCAACTCACAGGTCGAACCGTGATTCTAAAGACGGCTCCTGTAGACCCCTATGACCTGTTGCGCGGCTACTCAGTCACACTCAGCTATGACATTTCTCGAGTAGATACCTTGCGTCAGCTTCCAGGTTGGAGCGAGGTTGAGCAACAAAAAGCTGCGAATTCTGAGTGGCCTGCGACTAATTTCTTCTATCTGGTGCTAGAAGCTCCGGGTGCTGCTAGTACTAATCCGCCGTCACCTTGGCGAGCAATTCGTATCAGCAGCGATCGCCCCGCTAATCTGGCTCAAAATCAGGTCATCCTCCGAGGTCAAATCAACAATAGTACGGTTCAGTACGGCTTAGAGCGCTATTACATTCCAGAAGACCAGCGAGATGCCATCAACCAAAACATTAATACGGCGCAAGCGAACCAAGCCATGCAGCCGATTGTGGTGGAGGTCAAGGTTGATGCTCAAGGCAATGCTGTACCTCTGAGTTTTTGGGTAACCTTGGGTAAAGCATCTGCAAAGCAGACATATCACTATCAGTTCTAATAGCTTGTCCTAGCAAACGGGAAACATAGTGAAGCTCTGCCTCACTATGAAATTCCCTACATGAATGCTTAAGGTGATGAAGTTAATCTTTGCGATTGAGATGGAAAGTTGCACCCAGGGCTGCACCAGCACCTGCAACTAAACCACTACTCATGCCTTCCATCGTCTTAACCGTTGGGTCCTGAGTCAAGCATGTATTCGTCGGCGTTTCAGCCTGGAGACAGCTATTGCTATCTGCCCAGCTTGCAGTTCCTCCTAGAATGACGCCAACAGCGCTGCAAGTGACGATAAAGAGGATGGAGCGATTAATTTTTATACCCATAGATGGAGGTTGAACCTGATAGATTGATCTAGAGCTATCTCAATTTACCCATTCTAGAGGCGAATTCCATCGTAGCTTCACTGAGATCTAAGCATTTTTTCTAAATTCAGCTTAAAAGCCTATTGGCCTTCATCCAGACTTTATGAAACATTCTTCGACGACTTCCCCAGAATCACTGGAGGATAAACAAAAAGCCAAAGATCAAATCTTACATCTGCTAAAAACTCAGGGGGCTCAGACTGCCACAACTCTAGCTGAACAGTTGCAAGTCTCTCCGATGGCAGTACGCCAACATTTACAGATGCTACAAGCCGAGCAATGGGTGAGTTATCAAGAGGAGCGTCGTCCCTTGGGGCGCCCTGTCAAGCTGTGGCAACTAACAGAGCGATCGCTGCAATTATTTCCTGACAGTCATGCTGACCTCATGACTGACTTGCTCTTAGGAGTTGAAACTTTGTTCGGCACAGCAGGTTTAGAAAAACTATTGGCCGATCGGATGCGTCGCCAATTGCAAACCTACGCGACAAAGCTGCCAGAAGCGATATCAGCGGCGATCGCAGAGTCAACTTGGCAAGAGTGGATTGCTCAAGCAGGCATTGCTGAACCAGTGCAACATCTGGCTCACCTCCGAACCCAAGAAGGTTACATGGCTGAGGTATTGGAGGCAGAAGGAGGTTGGCTGCTAGTCGAGAATCACTGCCCCATCTGTGCGGCTGCTCAAACGTGCCAGAAGTTGTGTGGTTCTGAGTTGGAAATGTTTAGAACTCTGCTGGGGGCAGGTGTGGCAGTAGAGCGAGTCGAGCATATCATCCAAGGCGATCGCCGTTGTGCCTATCGGATTCAATCTGCTTAAAGATTTGGCGCGATCCGATCGAGCAATTGTTGAATTGCCACAGCATCTTCTGCGTCAGGTACTTTAGCTAGGTAAGTTTTTAAGTCTTTGTGCGCTTCAGGCCAGGCACCCAGATGGTAGTGCAAAATGCCACGATCGCGCAGTTCTAAGGGAGCATTCGGAAACAGCAGTAAAATCCGCTCAATCGCCGCCAAAGATTTCTGCGCTTGATCCCGATTGAGGTAAATCATTTTGAGATTGGTCAGCATCCGGGCTAAGAACTGGCGCGGACCAATGGGTTGTAGAAAGACGGGTTGCAACTCCACGGACTGACCATAGATTTGATTTAAGCGAGTTTGGCAATCTTCTGCAAATAAAGTCTCACCGTGATGGTAGGCATCGACATAGACCTCCATTTCCTCAATGCTGGGGCGAATCAAAAAATGTCCTGGCATCCCCACCCCTGTCATAGGAAAGTCCACTCGTCGCGCAATTTCCATATAAACCAAGGAAAGCGTGATCGGAATACCCGTCCGGCGCTCGATCACGTCGTTGAGGAAACTGTTACGGGGGTCGTAGTAGTCAGAGGTATTTCCCGTAAACCCTAAGTCCTCGTAGAGATACTGGTTGATACTTTGGATCATCCGCAGCGGATACCGCTCAGTGGGCAAACGTTCCTCCACCTCGCTGGCCATTGTATCTAGAGCATTGAAGTAAGCTTCTATATCCAGGTCTGGGTATTCTTCTTGGGCGATGTAAAGCGCTGCTTCTGCCAAATTAATCTGCTCATCAGGTTGAGCGATCGTACGGTAGAAGCATTGTCGCGCCCACGGAAGATCCGTCATGAATTCTTGCCTTACGCCATTACGTGGTTAGGTGCTTGTAACATTTATCAGATGAGTCATGTTACTCAAGGGTTTGAGCGTTCATGCCTCGGAGCCGTCTGAGGAGCCAGTCAAAGCGGGTGTTTCCCAAAGCCAGGTTATCGCGAATATTGGGAGCCAAGCTATTTTCCTGAGCGGTGCGCTCCTCAGCGGATGGTTCCCGACCAGAACTGAGCCGACTTACAGTACCTCGCAAGCGATCGGAGAGAAAAATGGCTAGGGCGCGGTAAAACCGGGAGGCAAAACCGATATCTTGTTGCAGCTTGGTAGCGAGTTCTTCGCGAGGAATCGAAAGCACCAAAGACTCTACTGCTGCTGTCACGGTGGCTGAGGGAGGTCGCTCATCCACAAAGGACATTTCACCTACAACTTCGCCGCTAGAAAGGTGTGCAACTTCTTTGTCACCTAATGCTTGCACAGAAACCGTGAAAGTACCGTCAATAATAATGTACAGGGCATCAATTAGTTGTCCTTCGCGGATCAAAGTTGTGCCTGCTAGAACTCGCTCTTGAGTAGAGATGGCGATCATCCAGTCGATGTCATCATCAGTCAACTCCCCCAGAATAAAAAGAACTTTCTTCATGTTGTCTGTTCAAGTTCGCTACAAGCAGAATCTGAAGCGTTTCCTTCAGTGTCGGTAGTCTGGATGGAATATGTCAGTATCTTGCTGCTGATTTCTTCTATCACCCTAGCGTGACCCAATTCCAGACGGCGGCTGGAAATAGAGTCATGCTTTCTCGACAATTAAGCTCAACCTCAATAACCAAACTCAGTGTTTAGCTGATTCGACTACGACTGTAGGGATCAGCGGCAAGAAACAGCAGCAATTTAATGAAGTCTTTCTAGCGATCGCCTGTGCACCCGGAAAGGCTCACTAAAATCTCTTGACTGCACCTAAAGTTGCATTGAATTTTTACAAATCTCTAATTTTTAGTTTGAGCCTTTATAGTCACCGCCTGCACCATACTGCCACGCCTGTAGCCAGCGCTGAAAACAGTATTTCTGGGTGGGAGACCAACTTTCGGTCCAAGGGGCGATCGCGTTCCCTACGGGATATAAAGCGCTATAAAGCGCTAAGCCGCCGAAGTGCCGCGTCCAATTAAGCAGAGCAGGAAGACCCACTTGCGGGACAATTTTGGCGACTAAGCTGGGATGGGCCAGAGAGGTCTGCAAAAGGGTGCGGGAAAGAGCGGAAAACTGGACGACATCCTGCAAGAAAGGCCGCAGCACAGGCTCGCCTAACTGAGCCATTTCTTGAAAGACATCTGCTAGCAATTGATTGATTTGATTGGGGGCTACTTGCTGGTGCACCCCCACGCTCATCGCCTTCTGGAATAACCAAGTAACTGAGACATTCGGTTGGTAGGGCTGAAGGAGAGCTAAAGCTTGGCGATCGAGCGCATTGCTGGTTAAAGCTTCATGAATCCCCAAGCTAAGCCGCTCCAAGTGACGCACCATTGCCCCAAAGCCACCGAAACTCAGCGGTGATTGGCTACCGCTACTATCCCCCACGTGCAAAACATGATTCCAGGACGGTTGCAAGGGGCTGTTCTGGTAGCAGGGAAACAGGCCAAATAAGGCCCGCTGAAACTGCAACTGAGACAACTCAATTTGTTGATATTCAGGTAGCAGCCGGAAATATTCCTCAAATAACGTTTCTAAGCTAAAGCGATCGCGGTGGGCATCTAGATAGGTAAACAGGTAGGTCGTACGGCCATCACGGGCGGGAAAGGCCTCCCAAAAATATTGGCACTGGTTTTGAATCGGGGTGAAAGACACCAACAAATCACCCACATCATTTTTAGGAAAGCCTTGAGCACAAGTCCCAACGACTAAGCAAATGCCGTCTGGTGTTTGACCTTGCCGAGCCTGCTGGACGATGGGTGAAAAATGGCCCATCGCATCAATCAGTAACCGTGCCTTCAGGTCTTGCCCTGCTTTGACTGTCACTCCATTGGGATGGACGATCGCGCCTGCAAAACCTGTGTGTTCCAGCAGCTTACCGCCACTGGCTAAAAAGCGTGACTTGAGCTTATCCAGCAAGAAAACTGGGTCAATCCCAATATTGAGAATGTCGCGCACCCAAAGGTCAGAACTCCCTGAGAAACTAATGCGGGCAGGATTGTACTCTGTGGCGATCGCCTGCTCTAATTCCGGTTCAGTCAAGAGATTTAGTTCTAGGAAAACCTGTAGTTCTTGACGTGAAATATTCCACTCCTGCTCACGCCCACGCAACGCACCCCGCTCAATGAGTGCGACTCGCCAACCTTGCTGAGCTAAAGCTGCGCCAATAAAAATCCCTAAAGTCCCCCCGCAGATTACAACATCCCAATCGACTGCTGCTAAGGGTTCCTGACTAGTTTGCACCACTGTAGGCACGGAAAGCTGCTGGTGGCGTAGCTTGTACCACAAGTCGTCGCTACGCCGGAGTCCTCCCAGAATATCTCCCGGCAGGGTAGAGAGAATTTGTTCGGTTAGGGTCATGGAAGTGAACTCAAAGTGGGAACGGGGCGATCGCCCCTACTTAAATGGCACCAGCTCATTAGATGCAAGATGAGATGTAAGCAGGGCATGGACTCTATTTGTAGAATAGTGCCTGAAGTTGGGCTGAAATGGCTGAGTTTTGCCTAAAACTTCCGACCCAAACTCCAATAACGATTTGGTTGAAATTATTGGCTGAACGCCAGAACCGCATTCTGCCCGCCAAAGCCGAAGCTAAAGCAAAGAGCATTTTGGACAGCGCGATCGCCCACTTCCCTCACAAAATTCAAATCAAACTCTGGTGCTTGTAGTCCTACACAAGGCGGCAAAATCTGGTGTCGTAACGCCATGAGGCAGAAAGCAGCGCCGAAAGCTCCAGAGGCTCCTAGCGTGTGCCCCGTGGCTCCTTTGGTCGAACTCACGGGAACCCCTTGCGGAAACACATGCTGAATCAGATGCGCTTCGTTGCGATCGTTGAGTTGGGTCGCCGTGCCGTGAGCATGGATGTAGTCGATCGCTTCTGGAGTGAGGTGGCTGCGATCGAGGCATTGCTTGACCGCATTGATTGCGGTGCGGCTTGTCGGGTCAGGGGCGCTCATGTGATAACCATCCGCAGTGAAGCCAAACCCTAAAATACGGCCATAGATCGAAGCCGATCGCTGCTGAGCTAACTCGGCTGGTTCTAAAACCAACACAGCGGCTCCTTCCCCCAACACCAAGCCTTCTCGGCGGCGATCGAAAGGGTACGCCCCTGTGGCTGCTAAGGCCCCCATCTGCTGAAACCCGGCCAAAGTCAGAGGAGTAATCGGCGCTTCCACAGCTCCTGCAATTACCCGCTGACATTGCCCAGCTCGTACCAGCTCATACCCCTGCGCGATCGCCCATAAGCCAGTCGCGCAAGCCGCCATTGGTGCCAAAACAGGGCCACCACTGCCGATTTGCCGAGCTGCTGCGATCGCCACTTGCCCTGGCAGTGTATCTAGCCAAGGAAGCGCGATCGGATCATCCGGTAGAGCTTGGGCCATTAGGCGTTGCCGTACTTGCAGCTCCCATTGGCTTTGATAACTGCGGCTTGAGCCGATCACAACTCCACAGTCAGCTAGAGGAGTTGCTAAACCTGCATCTTGTAAAGCTGCGGCTACCACCTGTTCAGCTAAGCAGTTAAGCGTCACTGGGAACTTGCCCAACATGGCTAGAGGACGTGGTTCTAATTCTGAAAAAGGCTGCCGCAGCAAAATTCCGGATTGATTAGCCAGAAGTTTCTGCCAACTCGACTGCAAGGTATCACCCAACGCAGACACTAAGCCAATGCCTGTTACAACTACGTCCACAGCACCCGCTACCTAGCTCACCAAAAAGCGACTTATTGAGGAGAAGGTGAGGGGCTAGGAGTTGCCGCTGCGCCACTCTGCTTCAAGTTTTCAATGCCTTTAGTGACTTTGGCCGACTCAATGCGATCGCCTTGCTGGATCTTATCCACCACATCCATGCCCTGAGTCACATAGCCAAAAACGGCATAATCTCGATCCAGGAATTTCAAGTCTGTCAAGGCAACGTAGAACTGCGAAGAAGCAGAGTCGGGAATAGACGCCCTAGCCATTGCTACAGCTCCACGGGTGTGCTTTAGCTGAGGTGGCGCAGCAATGCCAGCCGTATCCAATGTTTTGCCGTAAACCGGAGATGCACTGCCTTCTGGCTTAATTTCCAAAGGAATGTTACGAGGTTGGCCAGTCGCTGGATCTACAAAACCGCCCGTACCCAATTGTTCTAAGGGGAAATTAGGATCTTTACTTTGCGGGTCGCCCCCTTGGACGACAAAGGGTTGCGGCTCTCGGATTACTCGATGAAAGACTAGACCGTCATAAACACCTTGTTGCACCAAGTCCACGAAGTTTCCAGCTGTGATGGGTGCATTCGTGCCATCCACCTCAATCGTGATGGGCTTGCCACCTTTCACAGTCAATTCTACGGTTGCTTTACCCTCTAAGCGAGGCAGGTTTGCAGGCTCGGGGCTGCTAACTGGAGTTGCGCTTGCCGAAGGAGTGGTGGCAGCAGATGAACTGTCAGATGGTGAAGGAGATGTTTCTTGAGGAGAACATCCTCCTGATACCAAAGCACTAACCACTAGAAGTGACACTAACCAACGCCGCATCTGCATGTTCCGTTACCTACTCAATCAGAGCCACTTATCATCTCATGCGACGATCCCTTCTCTCAACAGAACTGACTGAGTCCCAAAGAGTTTAATGGGATACCAAATCCTAATCGAGTGAAGGGATGGTTGCTAAAAAGCGCCGAACTAATGGGGGACTAATGGTTACAGGCCTTCTAAGGGAACGTTCAGAAAGCGAGCTAACTCAGCACCTTGATTCTCTAGTTCCGATAGAGGTAGCGGTTCGCCTACCCGCGTTAAGGGGATGTCATTACGTCCCTTAAGCCTTAAATAAAGGGCGCGGCGCGGATTCAATCCTTCTCTGAGATCAACTCGTACCGCTTGGACATCCGAAATTGGGCAAGTAATTTCGATGCGCCGATTCTTCCCCGGAAATCCCCAACGAAAAATCTGGACTGTGCCTTTGTCTTGATTGAATTCGTTGTAACCGCCCCCTACGTCCGCAATAATTACCAGCCATAGGTAGAGCGCGAGTAGTAAACCTGCGACTCCATAGAAACTCATGGCTAGTCCCTGCGGGACAAAAACTAGTTGAGTTGGGTCGGATACAGGCAGCAGGTTTACCTTGAGATAGCTAGACAGCCCTGATAGAGCAAATCCAGTGGCTCCAATTGAGACAACGGTGGCCCACCAATAGTTACTGAAACGACGAGATCCTAAAATCGGTTGACGTAGGACGAGATTCCCTTTGGAAGCAGCTTGTGCAGTCATGCGACTCGCTCAATATAAATTCGCAAAAATTAAAGAAGTGGAATTCCAAACTGGAATTATCTAATCCCACAACCCTATAGTATGAGTTAAGCGGTCTAAGAGCCAAAGATTGCTGAGAGAGTACGTGTCAGATTGTAAAAATCCTGATATTTTCTATCATATAGAAACGTTAACTCCTATCTCAGGATCGGATGTCGGTTGCCTAGACAAGGCCAGCGAGGACCAATATGGCTAAGGCTCAACCTCAGCAAGCATATTGGCCGACATTAAACTGAAAACTCGCAACTTTCTCGATACCAGGCAGAAACTTTTCTAACCTTGGATAATGAGAAGAGTGTCACTGAGGCAAAAAACTTTTTGCTGCAATAGTAAGAGGATTTGAAATGACCATAGCAATGGGACGCGCGCAGGCAGAGCGGGGGTGGTTCGACGCCCTCGACGACTGGCTGAAACGCGATCGCTTCGTCTTCGTTGGCTGGTCCGGCTTGCTGCTGTT
>NZ_JACJPK010000062.1:0-9556 GCF_014696035.1 Trichocoleus sp. FACHB-262
TGACTGATCTGAGCCAAGGGGGAGTAAGCCTGATTCGGACTCGAGTAGCGGGGTAATTTCCACTCCCGACGATGGTCATCCAGCAAATCTCGCATCGGTTGAGCAATGCGCTCTAGGACGGCATACCCGAGCTGATTGCGCCACCTGGCCCATCTGGCTGGACTGTACCGCCAAGGGGTGCAAAAGGGGGGAATGCTCGGTTCTGCATTGAGCACAACCGCACTGCATACGGTCACAAAGGGAAGCTGAAGCTGCTCTGCGATCGTGCCACCTTCGACCACTCCCTGGTTGACCAGCAGGGCATCGACCCCCGCTGTTTTGATCGCGGCGGGCGCATCCCGCAGCATCACCGTCGAGAGTTGGTTGAGCAGATGAATCGTATATTGCAAGGCAGCGAGTCCTTGCAATTGTCCGAGTTGGCTCAGCCCCTCTGCACTTGCACCCATCGGAAACTCTGCTGCCCCCACCGGTGAAAAGGCGACTCCAGCTGCGAGTGTCTTGGGTTCTGCTTCCGGGATGCCAAAGAGGGTCACGCGATGACCCCGCCGCTGAAGTTCTTGCCCCAAGGGCAACATCGTGTGGAGTGGACCGGTCGCTGCGCCAGGGGTCAGTATCCCAAAATGAGTCATAGTTCCCACCCGATCAAGTGAAGGGTTCAGGTCAGCATAGTCCTACAAAGAGGAGTGTTCTTGAAGCTAGGTGCATCTAAGCAGAAATCATCCTAGCAGACAACCACTTCAGCTACTTTCTCTCAATCAGGAAAACCACCAGACGAGTCAGGGTAAAATCAAGCTATTGCTCCCCTCATGAGGGGAGCGGATGGCTGAACCAGTTCAGGAGCAGTTCTGTCTGCGGAAAGCGCAACGGTGCGATCGGGCGGGAGAGTAGCGATCGCCCCTGGTTTGTTGAGTGAGGGAAAGCACGAGCGTCTATGCCACCATCCCCAGATCCAGTTCTGCCCATCGTGATTGTGCCGCTCACAGGTGGCAAGCAGCCGGAACCTCGGCAACTGGAACCACCGGATCTGCGGCACTGGCAGATTGAGGAGTTTCTACGGCAAACAAGCAAGGCAGACAATACCCAGCGGGTTTATCGAGGACAGTTGGTTAGATTTGCCAGTTGGTGCAATAAGTCTTGGTTGGATGTAACGCCCAGTGATATTGGTAAGTATCGACGAGAGTTGAAACTAAAAGGATTGAAGGCAACCTCCATTAACCATGCGCTCAATACGCTAAAGGCTTTTTATGGGTGGTTGCGGCGGAGCAATGGTTATCCCATGAACCAGCCACTGCCGACGGATGCGATCGACTTGGAGCGCCAAGAAGAACCCCAAGCTGATCACCTGGAAAGTGAGGATCTGAGTCAATTGTGGACAGCGCTGGAACTGGATGAGCGAACCCGAGTCCGCGATCGCGCCATTATTGCTGTGTTGAGTCATGGGCTGCGAGCATCGGAAGCTTCCGCACTTAATGTGGAGCATTGGAACGGCAAGATTCTCAAGGTGCATCGTTCCAAAGGGCAGAATGTGAGTGAAGTTCCCCTGAATCGCGAAGCAAGGCAATATCTGGATGCGTATCTCGAGTGGCGACAGCAGCAAAGCGGTGTGTTTGAGCCACTGCCGCAGAGCCCCATGTTTCTGGCGCAAGACCCGAAAAGTGCAGGGAAACGCCTAGGTTACAAAGGCTTACATCGGATGGTGAAGCAGTTAGGAGCGATCGCTGGGATAGAGGGGTTGAATCCGCATCGCTTTCGGCATACGTTTGGCACGGAAGTCACGCGGCGAGGGGTTGATCCGCTGTTCGGCAAGGAGTTGATGGGCATCAAGAGCGATCGCGTCTTTCAGCGCTACACCCAAGGCATCTTCAAGGTGGCTGCGGCTGAAGCGTATCTGAAGGCGATCGGCGAAGACCCAGAGCCAGCTGAAGATTGAGGTCAGCAGGTGGCTCTGCAACATCTTGCACAAGCACAAAAATTCTTAATACGAATTGAAATTGGCTGAAGCTTCAGACTGTTCAAAGTACCATAGGACTTAAAAACATTTGAATCGCGGATCGCAACTACCAGCAAAGACAACTGTTTCTCATAATTCTCAGCGGAAGTGAAGCTAACCTGAACAACCAACAGCTTTGCTAGGAATGGTTGCCGCTACCCATTGAGTCCTCAACAGATAACATTAAAGTTTTAGGTTGGCATTGAGGCTAGCTTCCCTCAGATCAAAGATTAAGCCGCTAAGTCGATCGCCTCAAGTTTAGGCGGTTGTGGACGGTTGGCGCTGTTAATTGCCCGATCAAACATCTCTTGCTCCATAGCTTTCGACAGCCAAGCTTGATAAGTCTGGGTATGTATGGACACAGAATGCCCCATCCAACGAGCAGCTAGGGAAACGCTGATATTAAATTGGATACAGCGAACGGCGTAGCAGTGGCGCAGATTGTAAGCAGGAAAGGGAATTTTATAGTCCTCAAAAGCGCGTGTCACCCGCTTTCCAAAATCGCGATTGCATTTGCCTGTAACCTGCGGCAAGCGCTTCTCACGCAGGTTGAACTGCTCAATCCACTCCGGGTGAAGCGGTCGTACCTCTCGGTATCCTGTTTTAGTAGGCGCTTGAACTTTCAAAATTATCCCCCCCTGCTCCAACTCAGAGATATCTGAGCGAAAGACTTCATGAGGCCGTAATCCATAAGTTGCCAGCATCCCATAGACCCAACGCCAGTTTAGATTGGGGATTTTCCAAAACTCCTTGACAATGTCAACATCATTAGGCAAAACACGATGCTTAGATCTTCTAGGAGAATAATTACCTCGCAGCCCTTTGTTAATGAAACTCATATCTATGCCAGCAGACTCACCCAATGCCTTGTACACGGAACAGATCTTAAATCGTGTGAAGGTATCAGGTTTTGTAGCTTTGATCGCTCGCTCCAATAGCTTTTTAGTTAAATCTTGGTCTTGAGGCAAGCGTCTCCAATAGTACTCGTAGCCAGTTTTGAAGGAATCTTCAGTTGTTGGGGTACGCTCGCGACACTCAAAATAATTAGCCTTAAAAATTGCGGTCCACTCGGCAACTGTTTTCGGAGGTACTTCTTTAGTTATGGGTTGACCGTAGTCAGCCCATAGAAACTCCTTCCATTCGATCGCTGCACCAATTTTCTTCGCTATTGCTTCAGCTCGCCGAAGCCCCTCTGAATTCCCCTTGAGCTGAAGCGTCACGTCTTGCTGATGCGGTTGTGAATTTTTGGAATTTGGCTTCGGTGGCAAAGTCGCCCTAGCATATAAGGAGTTGCCCTTTAGGACAACTCTGACTCGAATGTTGGCTTGTTTCAGTTTCTGGTTCAGCTGCTGTAGCTTTTCCCTAAACTCTGCATTAACCATAAGAGAGTCCTTAGAGGCAGCGCCTCTATAGATGTTAAGTAAATCCTTGTCATATTAGCTTACCCTATGGCCTCTTTTAGGGTAAGTCTTCCCTTGGTTAAGAATTTTTATGGATGATCCCTCCGCATCTCGGTCCTTTGCGACTCTGCACGATGCCTGGCTTTGCTATGAGCACCATGTGCGAACTGTCATGACATCCCAGAAGGCTGATGCCACTTTGGCTCAAGCCCAAACTGCTTTGGTGAGGTACACTCTCCCAGCCTGGGGATTTCCTTTACCCAAGGGGCAACGACTCACTCGGGAGGAGCGCGAGCAAGGACTCGAGTTCCTCAAACAGGTGCAGCTGGAGCACTTGCAGAATGCTCCCAAACTGCAAGATGTTTTGTTTGAGCAGTTGCAGGTAGCGGGCAATAGCCGACGCAATTATCGTTGGGCCTTAAATAATTTCATTGACTGGTGTAAGGAACAGCCTAGGTCTAGTTCTGTCGCTTGGTCCGAAGACAGACACTCTCCTCCTCGGCATCGGGAGCGTCAGGAAGCTGCAACAGATGTTCGTCGAACAACTCGTAAAGCTAGGCAACCTCATCGATTGGCAGATAACCTGCTTCCTCCCACCCTAAAGCAGGAATTAGAAGCGTTTTACCGATTTCTAACGCAACCTAATCCCGAGGCAGCGAAATTAACCTCACTGGTTCAGACTTCAACCGCCCAGCAGCACCAACAACAACTTTTAAGGATCTTTGGGTGGCTTCATCAGGTGCAGGCAGTTCCATTGGAGGATTTAAGTTTTCGCTGCTTGATTGAGTTCGTGCCGATTCCAAGCGAGATCGATCGGTTGAAAGCTGAATATCATGGCGAAATGATGGCCAGGAGAACGGTTGAACTAACTCAGGCTTATCTAGACTGGTTGCGAGGCAATCAGCCGGAAAATTCACCGCTTCCCAGCAATGGCATTCAAAGCCCTCATACGGAACTGAAGGTGCTAGACACTTTGCTAGCAGTCGCCAAATTTATCTACTGGCAAGAGAAACAACCCTATCTAGGGAACATAGAAGCAGAATTTCCCACGCTTGCTTCGTTGCGCCAGTTAAGAATGCAGACTGCAGAGAGAGCAAAAAGTCATCGACCTTTAAGCGATCGCTCAACGGAAGTATTGCAGTGGACAGAATTTTTAGAGCTTGGGGAAATGCTTCGCTCGGAGTGTACCCCCAGATTTCTTCAAAGCACTCAGTCTCAACAAGGAGGCACCACGCTTGGGCCTCTGCGGGCTCGTAATGCGATCGCTCTCAGCTATCAGCGTTTTCTCTTGTTTGCGTTTCTAGCTTACCTTGTTCCCGAACGACCTACAGCTCTACGAACCCTAAAAATTGCAGCCCTACTTCAGAATGATGGAAAGGTTGACAATCCCATCAGTTCTTCCAAAGAAGGTTATCTGTCTCGAGAGGGAAACCAATGGTGGGTGTACTTACCTGGAGGCCGGAAGAAAGGCAAGGAGCAAGGAAAATTGTTGACCGTTCCAAATCTACAATATGCCGATGGACGTTGTTTCTACCAGTACTTGAAGGAGTGGTTGCTAGTCTATTCCTACAAAGATGAAAAAGGAATTAGCTGGGAAGTACCCGGTTTAAGGAGCTGCTTCAATCCCGAACACGCTTACTTATTTACGATGAAGAATGGGCAACCGTACCATAGTTTACCAGCGTTCAGCCAATTGCTAGCTAACCCAAGTTACCGAATTACAGGAAAAATTGTCAGCCCGCACTCCTTTCGGCGAATGCTGGCAGCATTTCCAAGATCAGATGCTTCAAAGACTGAGTTAGGAAATCTTGAAAACCCCTCAGGGCTCAACCAAGAAATCCGTAACAAGCTTGATGCAATTGGGCACGCTTCTAGAGATGTATCAAGTCACTCAGGAGCAGCAGACTTGGCCCAAAAACTTTTAGAAGTTAAAGGAAGCGACTCACCGACTGAGTCATAGAAGCTGTGGTATTGAAACCCAATCCTTCCCTAAATTTTCCCTATTTTCTTAGGAATATTCGCCTGTATTCACATGCATTTGAGAAGAATTCAGGCTGAAGATCAAAAGGCAGAAAGGTTGCTATGGAGAAGCTCTAGCTCATTTTTCTAGTGTTTTGCAGATGTAGTGATTGCTGTGTCTAACACGATGGGCGCATTCATTGGCAACGCGCATCATGTAGCTAAACCTTCGAGCTAGCAAGGCTTCTGAAGCTCGAGTTTTTAGACTTCCCTAATTTTTCCCTAAGTCAAGAGCCGGTCTCATACCTAGTACAAAAATGAAAAATTGGTTACTATAGCAGTCCTAAATCATTCTTAAGCAAGTATGTTTTGTAAGGGGTGTGTCTAGAGAATGCACATTTTACAAAATACTTAGAATTGCTATAGCTAGCAACTAGAGATAATACAAAGTGCTTTGTAAAATAAAACTTTATATTTTGTGCAAAACTCACAATATCTAAGCCAAAGAGCTGCAATGTAATAGGTTAAACCACCTCAAATCAGGCTATTTTGCTTCATGAACGAAGCTCTAAGGGTTGAGTAAACTTAGTTAGACTACGACTACATTCACTCCAACTTATAAGCAGAGTCTGTTGGTAAAGGTATCACTTTTGTCACACGCTCTAGACATTTGCCTCTGCCTAGTAACGGTTGTAGCGCTCGATCCTAATCAACCCTTTGAGAGGCTACACTTTGGACACCGCAAACCCGCATTCTGACGTTGCCTCTTAGGGGCACAACTGCACAGCGCGTGACAACTTTGGAGCTGCTACCAACCTAACATCTATACCATGGAGTCCTGATTGATGGCTGTGATTGGAAAAATTTCATAAGAAACTGCAGCCTTACAGTTTAAACCTTTACAGTTGCAAAGCTTTAACTTCTGTAGAAGTTTTTCCTAAACCACGTATAGAACTCAGAGCCTCTTTGGTACTAGTAAGCGAGCCCTGCAAGAGTTAGCTTAGAGCTTTTTCATATCCTATCCAGAAAAAGCCTAAGCGATAACAGCCCTTACACCACCAGTACCTCTAATTAGGAGCCTTTAGCAGAGCTAGGAGTATTTATTTGTCGGCCGGGTCAGAGACACCAATCGAAGTTTGGCAGAAACGACCCTGCAATTCAAATTCTACTCCAACTTTGAGTGGTGTAGCTATTTCTGATCAATTTTGTTTGACCTATTGTTCAACAGCAACTCAACCCCTAACGGGCCCGCTCTCTAATTTCGGCTCTGAGCATAATCAAAAGTTATTTCATTAAGTTGGCTTCACTTTTGGCGGGGTGAAACTGGTTGACTGGGTCGTTTCTCAGGTGGTACTTCTAAAGCCTTACCGCAGCGCTCCACATGCCATTGCCAGCGGGGTAGTCCGGAGCCAGGAACACTCGTATCGCGGTAATGATAGCCGACTTTGAATAGCTGCCGTCGCCGTAATTTGCGAAGTTGCTCGGCGGAAATGCCTAAGATTTGAGCTGCTTGTTGCGTAGTCATCCACTCAGATTCAGGCTTCAGTTGCTTACGAATAGAAGCAGAGTCTGGCACTAACTTCAGTTCTGCTTCTGTGAGCCAAACTCCCTCAGCGATCGCCTCTGGGGGTAAGAATTCTGTATCTAGATGAATGGAGTAATGCCACTGGGAATCGTAGGCAAACTTCAAGCCAATGATGCGTCCGGTTTTACGAGACCATGCTCCTTGAGCATCTTCTCCAGACCATTTCACGCGTTCGCCAAAATGAAATCGGGGTTGAGTGAATTCGTCACGTTTGGGAATGGCGATCAACCAGGCATGATCCTGCTCGATCGCGAGGTTTGAAGGGGATGTCATGGTAAAAATCCTTGAATAGTTATGAGTTGGCTGAGCTTTCCGGGTGTAGAGCGTGGAAAGCTAGGCGTAATGGACAAGAGGTTGGGTACTTCTGGAGCACACCAAAATGAACATTGAAAATGATTTCAGGTAGTGCAATTCACAAGCAGGCTGCCCAGTCTTTCTCTCTCTGGGTAAAGCTTGATCTGCCGATTCTTTCTTTTCAGGAGGAAGTGGTAAGAATTGAAGCTTGAGGGTTCGGGGTTGTAAGCGCCAGCTATATATTTAGTAACTAGAAGGGGTTACAACAGGGGAGGCAGCTAAGTCTGACAGCTCTCGTTTCAGGTGGCGTCGATCGAGGATGCTCTGCACTGTCTGCCAAGCTTCTGGGGTAATCCACACCGAGCGCTTTTGGTTTCTGCCTTCGCGGCGAGCCGCAGTTTGAATGCCGAGCTGCAATAGAAGTCGTCGGAAGATCCAGAGATTATTGCCCTGCTCGGGGTCGTCGGGGATCTTAAACCCCAACCAGCGCTTCACGTCCTGAGAATAGCGACGAGCGATCGCGCCTAGGGGTTCTAAGTCTTCATTCGTCCATTCTTGACCAGGGACTAGAAACGGGAGTAATCCCAGTAGCACCCGAGCCACTCGTTCTCCTTCTGCGGTTGGCAAGTCCGGTATCCATAACCCCTGCTTCCACACACTCTGCTTGGCGATCGCCTCTGTGGTTTTCTGAGTCGCCAGGACTGGGTAAAGCAGCATCTCTAAGCGAGCAATCTGACCTCGGCGTTTACCTCGCTCATCAAATGTCACTAGTTCTGGGGTGACCGCTTCTAAAGGAACCGCATAAAAGTCAGCTAGTCGTGTCTTTTCTAGAGCGCGTTTTTCTTCCAGGCTCAAGACTTCTTTGGCTTCCAGGGCTAATCGCTCTGTGGTGCTTAATGTGGGAGCTGATGCAATTGCTTGGTATTCTAGGGTCCGATTGCGCTGTTTAGCTTCCTGCACTCGTTGCTTGATTGGTTGCATCGCTTCTACCGCGATCGCTTCCATAGCATTGCCTTCATAGAGCAGTCGAGCTTGCAACTGGTCCCGTAAGTGCCACATGGCTCGATTGAGGCTAGCAGTAATATCTGCCCACAAGTTCAAGTGGGGGTTGTGCTCCCAATCGATCTCGGTGTCGAGAACGGGAATTAAATCCGGATACAAACTGGAGCGAATCAAGGCCACTTCTTGGTCGAACTTCGTCTTCAGAGATCGCTTGATCTGCCAGGGGTACTCGCTGCGATCTACCTCCGAGAAGTTCTTGCCTTGAGCGGCACACCAAACGACACGAGGAATGGGAGCACGGACGCGACTCAGGGCTTGAGCGGCATCGGCATCTGGAATCGTCCCAAAGAAGACGCCATAAACAACCGCAAAATGATCAACTTCGATACTCACCCCAGTCGCCATTGAGGGCGTGGCAATCACCACATCGTAGTGAGGAGCTTGCTCATTAATATGGCGAACAAATTCAACTGCTTCTTCATTCCCAGAGGTATCGCTGGTAATCTTGATGCGACGTTTTTCAAGAGGGAGCATGGCCGCGATCGCATCGGCGTAGTCTTTGGAGTCGGTTTGCAGCAGCACAGTTTTACCTGCTTGAATATCCTCTAGCAGTTGAGCCGTGATGGCAGAATCATTGGGGCAATGCAGAAACTGAACTGGATAGCCTTGAGGTTGGTAGTGGTTGTAGATCAAGTTCACGCCACTGTCTTCACCTCGGAGTTGTTGCAGGTACTTGAGGGTGGAGTCATTTAGGTCTGCGTCGGCCACCACAACTCGGTGAGCTACTCGCATTAACCAATGTAAGCGAGCTAGGAGAGCGGGACGTTTGCCATCTTTGCGGCAGGTATTTGATGTTAATAGATGCGTCAAAACTTGGCAGACTTCGTCAATGACGAGGTCACAACCAATAAACTGATTGGGGTCGATGGAGAGCAGGGAATCGACACAGAGCCCTAAGCGCTGAGTCGTGCCTTTCCCCTGAGCATCAATCCACTGCCCATTGGCTTTATCGGCGTCACTTTTCCAGGTCAGCCCCATGCGTTCCGCTAGCGATCGCCCCAAGCAACGGCGGTGAGTTAGGAGCAGAACTTGGCGGGAATCAGCCACGAGTTGGGCCATCAGCTTGGTTTTGCCTGTGCCTTTGCTGGAGCAGATAGCCAGGATGCCAGCGTTAAGTTGAGGGGCAGGACTGGCATCAGAAGATGCAAGGGCAGGGAACTGAAGTTGGGACAAGTCAGGAGCATTGAGAACTAAGCTGGGAGAGTAAGTCAGCTTTTGCCGCTGTTGTTGCACCCACTGCCAGTGGCTGAGAGAGGCCGCTTGAGA
>NZ_JACJPK010000063.1:0-1864 GCF_014696035.1 Trichocoleus sp. FACHB-262
ACCATTTGTTCACGATTTACTTCGTAATCCTCAATCATACCCGCAAGGCGAGAGTGAAAACCTGTGTCGAGACGGACGGCGAGTTTGGATGGCCTGGTCGAATCAAGCTATCTTCAATGACCAGGGAGAGGTCGTTGAAATCTTATCGGTTGGCAATGACACCACCCAGCGTAAACAAGCAGAAGAGGCTTTACAACGCAGTGAAGCCAAGTTCCGAGCTATCTTTGAAAACTCGCAGGTTGGCATCTACCGAACCCGCCTCTCGGATGGATTAATTCTCAATGCCAATCAACGCTTTGCCAATCTGTATGGCTTTGATTCACCAGAAGAAATCATTGGGCTGGAACACACCATCGACTATTTTGTAAATCCCAGCGATCGCCAAAAAGCCATTGAGGTGATGAAGCGGGATGGGGAAGTGCGAAACTTTGAAACTCAACTGCGAAAACGAGATGGGACATTGTTCTGGGGACTTTCCTCTGCTTATCTGAATGCAGACGATGGCTACCTCGAAGGGGTGACTGCGGATATTAGCGATCGCAAACGAGCAGAAGTCGCTCTACAAATGAGTGAAGAACGACTGCGCTTAGCATTAACCGCTTCAAATCAGGGACTCTACGATATGAATCTCAAAACTGAAGAAATCGTGGTTAACCCAGAATACGCTTTAATGCTGGGCTACGATCCAGCAACATTTCACGAGACCAAATCTAGGTGGGTTGAGAGTTTGCATCCTGATGACAGAGAAGCAATGTTTGCAGTTTACAATGGTTTTATGACCGGAGAAGCCCCCAACTATCAAGCAGAGTATCGCCTGCGTACCCGGGATGGTCAGTGGAAATGGATTCTTTCTGTCGGCAAAATTGTTGCCTGGAATGAATCCGGTGAACCGCTCCGAGCGTTGGGAGTTTATACGGATATTGACGATTGCAAACAGGCAGAAGCCGCGCTGCAAGCCTCTGAAGCAGAACTGCGGGCACTCGTTTCAGCCATTCCCGATCCGCTGTTTGTCCTTACTGCTGAAGGGCGGGTGATCGAAGCAGTCGAAGTGAAACCGAATCAGTTGTATCGACCGATTGAGGAGCAGATTGGTCAAACACTGCACCAGATTTTTGAAAAAGAACAAGCCGATGAATTCCTAGGTTACGTTCGGCAAGTACTGAGAACCCAACAAATGCTCACAGTTGAGTACAGCTTGCGGATAGCTGAACAAGAAGCCTGGTTTTCGGCTCGCATTGCCCCAATCAGCCTCGATCAGGTGATTTGGTTGGCGCGAGATATTACGCCGCAAAAGCAAGCAGAAGCAGCCTCAATTTTAGAGGAGCGCAACCGCATGGCGCGTGAAATTCACGACACACTCGCTCAGGCGTTTACGGGCATTCTGGCTCAGGTGGGAGCAGCAAAACAGGTGCTAACAGATGATTTAGAAGCAGCTCAAGCACACCTAGACCTGATCAAAGAATTGGGGCGAACTGGACTGACTGAAGCACGGCGATCGGTCGTCGCACTCCGTCCTCAGCTTCTAGAGGAGGGCAGTTTACAGAGCGCTCTGCACCGTCTCGTCGCTCAACTCAGAACTGCCGCAATGGATACCACTTTATACTATGAGCTTGAGGGTGCAGTGTATGCTCTACCGGCTGAAGTCGAGAATAACCTACTACGGATGGGGCAGGAAGCATTGACCAATGCGATTCGACACGCCAATGCTGACGAAATTCGAGTGCAGCTAGTCTACGATCATGATCAGTTTTGCTTGCGCGTGAAAGACAATGGACAGGGTTTTGGAGTCGGGAATATTCCAGCCACTGAGGGTTTTGGCTTACTCGGCATGAGCGAACGGGCAGAGCGCATCGGCGCACAACTC